>CAZPNN010000321.1:0-20772 GCA_964587605.1 uncultured Chromatiaceae bacterium | reverse complement strand
GCTCGTCTCGAGCGACACCAGGTAGCCGGCATCGCAGAGCGCAGTCAGCAATTCAAGGCAGGCGGGCTGTGCCAGCGGTTCACCGCCCGTGACACAGACGTGCCGGACCCGGTAGTCGACGATGTCCGCCAGCACCGCGGCAATGCTCAGCCGCCGCCCGCCATGAAAGGCATAGGCGGTATCGCAGTAGTGGCAACGGAGCGGACAGCCCGTTAACCGGACAAAGGCCGTGGGGTACCCGACCGGCCGGGACTCACCCTGGAGCGAATGAAAGATTTCAGTGATGCGGAGTTCGGACAAGGGCGGAATCCTGGGCCGACAACGGGGCCGGCAACGGGGGCCGGCACCCGGTTGGCGCTAGAGGCCTTCGGTGGTCATCCGCTCGAGGCGCTGACCGGCGAGCCGCGCGGCAGTCGTTTCCGGGTAGCTGGTAACGACGGCCTGCAAGGACTTGCGTGCCTCCGCAAAGCGCTTCAGCTCGTAGTTGCAATACCCGATCTTCAGGAGAGCATCCGGAATCTTCCGCGACTGCGGGTACTTTTCGACCACTACGGTGAATTCCTTCTGCGCCTTGCCGTAGCTCTGGCTGACATAGTGCGTTTCCGCCAGCCAGTATTGGGCATTGTCCGACAGGGAACTGTCGGGAAACGCGATCATGAACTGCTTGAGCGCAGCGCTCGCTTCCTTGTAGCGCCCCTGCTTCAGCAGCTCGAAAGCGGCCTGGTAATTGGCCCGGTCCGTGCCACCGGGCACCGGTAGCTGGCCGGGCTGCAGTTCGCCACCATCGAGGACGCTCCGCCCGTCGGGCGCAGCGGCTTGCTGGCCGACCACCTTCTCCAGGTTCTGCAGGCGCTGGTCGGTGTCCACGTACTGCTGCTTCTGTGCGGTTTCATCCTGCCCGAGCTTGAACTCCAGCTGCTCCACCTGCCCCCGCAGCACCTGGTTTTCCTGCTGAAGTTGCTCGATCTGCTTCAGCAGGTTCACGAGGCCTTCGCTGTCGAGCACACGCTCGACCCGGGTCACCCGCGAATCGAGGTCCGACTGCCGGATGTACAGTGGATCTTCTTCGGGCGGCACCAGCAAGGCGCAGCCCGGTAACAGCGCGACACCCAGCAATGTCCCCACTAACGCAGCCATCATCCCGACGGGATGTCTGGATTGCAGAGCGGGCAGAAAACTGCGCATCGTCCTTACTGACCGTAGACGATCTCGACGCGCCGGTTCAGCGCCCAGGCTTCCTCGTCGCTACCAATAACAGCGGGCCGTTCCTCACCAAAGCTGACGGTGGCGATCTGATCCGCCACGGCACCCTGCAGTAACAGCACGTTCCGAACGGCCTGCCCGCGCTTTTCACCGAGGCCAATGTTGTACTCGCGGCTGCCGCGCTCGTCGGCGTGACCCTCGAGACGCAACCGGGAGGTCGGGTTGGCGGAAAGGTACCGGCCGTGTGCCTGCAAGACCGCGTTGTACTCGGGCTTCACATCAAACTGGTCGAACTCGAAATAGACGACGCGATTTTCCTGGGATGCCCCGGGACCACCGAGCGCGCTGCCGCCCATTGCCGAACCGCCCATGTCGCCACCCTGCCCCATCCCGCCCTCGCCCACGCCAGACGATGAAGCCCCATCCCCAACGGCGCTGCCCGCGCCTTCGTCAACCGTGGACTTGGAGGGACCCGAACAGGCGGTCACCAGCGTGACAGCCAGCAGGGCAACGAGAAGCTTTGAAATGGTCATGTACATCAACTCCTGGTACAGGCAGCAAAACTACAAATGTGCAGGCATTAATTGACCGGGAACGGCGACCATGCAGGCTCTCGCACGTCGCCTTCGAGCGCAGAAATCCGCTGCTTGATCCGTCCGTTGGTACTGACTGTCGCCAGCACTCCGCGAGCCCCTTCACGGGTAGCGTAAATCAACGTCTCACCATTGGGAGCAAAACTTGGTGATTCATCAAGCCGACCCTCCGACAGCACCTGCGTGGAGGAACGAGCCAGATCGACTACGGCAATTCTATAGTTGCCGCGGTCGTTATGCACTACGGCAATCTGCTTGCCGTCCGGGGCGACTCGCGGCCGGGCGTTGTATTTGCCCTCAAAGGTTACCCGCTGCGCACTGCCGCCCTCGGCGGGTACCCGGTAGACCTGCGGGCCGCCCGTGGCATCGGACGTAAAGTAGATCTGCCGGCCGTCGAGGGACCAGGCGGGTTCCGTGTCAATCGCCGAGCCGCTGGTCAGCCGTGTCAGCATCTGGCTGTTGAGATCAAGGGTGTAAATGTCGAGATTGCCGTCCTGCCGCGAAAGCGACACGGCGAGCCGTCGGCCGTCCGGCGACCAGGCCGGTGCCCCGTTCACCCCGGCCCGGGCCGAGACCCGCTTCCGGGCACCGGAACGCAGTTCCTGCACATAAATTTCCGAGCGCCGGGCCTCGAACGACACGTAGGCCAGCTTGCGGCCATCCGGCGACCACGAAGGCGACATGATGGGCTCCGGCGACTCCACCATAACGCGGGGATTCTCGCCGTCGGCATCCGCCACGATCAGGCGGAAGTTGGTCCGTGCCGGGGTCCGGGTCACGGTGACGTAAGCGATCCGTGTGGAGAAGATCCCCCGGATGCCCGTGAGCTTCTCATAAATGAGATCCGCGACCCGATGGGCACTGCGGCGGAAATCCGCCGCCGTGGCTGGCTGCCGGTAACCGAGCAACTGCTCGCCGCGCAGCACATCGAATACCTGGAACTGGATCTCGTACTGGCCAGCGCCTGTCGGGACGACGCGGCCGATAATCAGCACCTCGCTGCCCTGGATGCGCCAGTCACCGAAGTCCACCTCGGCACCGGTCGTCGGGCGCTGCAGCAGGTCCTTGCGGTCCATTGGCGCGAAGCGCCCCGAACGGGCCAGGTCCGCGGCGACGATCGCCGCGGCGTCCAGCGGGGGTGGCGTACCCGTGCCCTGCAAGCCGAATGGCACGACGGCAATCGGTATGGCTTTGTCCACGCCCTCCGTGATCGTGATCTGCAGTTCTGCCCGCAAGGGGTTGGCGTACAGGGCCAGCAGCATCGTCAGAAGCAGGGTGATTCGGGACATGGTCGGTGATTTCCTCGGGCCAGGGTGTCCGTAGCGGGCGTTATTGTTCCGGTTTGAAGATAAAGCGCAAGTTTCGCTCAAAAAGCGCGGCCTCATCGGGCAGCGGCAAAGGCGAGGCCCGCAACACAGCGGCTTCGATGGAGCGTCGTACCGCGTCGTCGGCGTTGCAGGCTCCCATGCGCACGCCAGTCACCTGGCCGCCGGGAATCTGGTTCACGAAAATCTCGCATTCGAGCCCGGGCCGGGCACTGGGCGGGCGTACCCAGTTGCGCTCGACCTTCTGGCGAATCAGGGCCACGTAGTCCGCGAGGGCGCCGGAATCTGTGGCGGCGAGCAGCCGTTCTTCTTCCGCAAGTTGCCGGGCGATATCCCGCTTTGAGGCCGCCTCGGCCGCCTCACGACGCGACGCCTCTTCCTTCAGGCGCACGGCCTTGACCCGCTCCGCCTCCGCTGCCTTGACCCGCTCCGCCTCAACCTTGGTGCGCTCCTGGGCCTTGGCCTTGTCAGCCTGTTGCTTGGCCTGCTTCTGCTCCTGAAGCTTCTGCTTCTGCTTCTGCTCCTGCTGCTTTTTCTCTTGCTGCTTCTTCTGCTCAGCCTGCCGCTCCCGCTCGGCGCGTTGCTCCTCAAGCCTCCGCTCCGCCTCGGGAGCGGGTTCAGGAGCGGGCTCGGGAGCGGGTTCAGGTTCAGGTATTGGGGCAGGCTGCGGCGACGTCCGGGGCTGTCACAACGCGTTGGGATCAACGAGCGTGGCCTTGATGGCGAGCTGACTGAGCGGCGGCGATCGGGGGATGACGAACCCGCCAATCAGCATCACGAGCACGAGTACACCGTGACCCAACAGGGACCAGACAACAGCGCGGTCGTGAACCGCCCCACCGCGCACCGCCAGTGCTGCGGAAGTCACGGGACCGCCCCGCCTCTGGTGCCATCTGAATCAGTCATCCGTGACCGCTCTCTTGCCAGTGGCCGTGACTGGCCCTTGCTCAGCCCCGTCGCCCGGGATTCACCGGGGCGTCGGTCAGGAAGCCCACGTTGGTGGCGCCCGCCTGCTGGAGCAGAACCATGGCCTGCACCACCGCGCCATAGGCCACCCGCTGATCCGCGTTGACCAACACGGGCGTCTTCGGGTTCCGGCGCAATACGGCGGAGGCCAGTTCGACGACCCGCTCTGCTGACAGCGGGGCATCCTCGTCGTCGCCGACGCTCAGGTAGAGGTCGCCGTCGGCGTCGATGGACAACACCAACGGCTCCTGGTTCTGCGGCGTGACAATGGGATCGGCTGCCGCCTCCGGTAACTGCACATCAATTCCCTGGGTGAGCAGCGGCGCGGTCACCATGAAGATGACCAGCAGCACGAGCATCACGTCGATGTAGGGAACGACGTTGATTTCCGCCATCAGCCGCCGTTTACGGATCTTGCGCATGGCGGTTATCGCGCTGCCGGCGGTGGCACCGCCACCGTCGGCGCGGGTGTCGCCGGGCGCGGACGTGCATGAGCGTGGCGCTGCAGGACGCTGAAGAACTCCTCGATGAAACTGTCGTAACGCACTTCGAGGCGGGTCACCTTGTCAGCGTAGCGGTTGTAGGCGATCACGGCCGGAATGGCGGCAAACAGGCCCATGGCGGTGGCCACCAGTGCCTCGGCAATACCGGGCGCCACCACGGCGAGCGTTGCCGACTGCACGTTTCCAAGACCGCGAAAGGAATTCATGATGCCCCAGACAGTGCCGAACAAGCCGACATACGGGCTTGTCGACCCGATGGTGGCGAGGGTGGACAAGCTCTCCTCCAGTCGGTCCATCTCGCGCATCTGCGCCACGTGCATGGAGCGCCGCACACTCTCCAGGATCTGCGCCGCGCCCATGCCGGGCTGCTCGGTCAAACGGCGGAACTCACGAAAGCCGGCCTCGAAGAGCCCCGCCATGTCCGACGGTGGTTGCCCGCCGCGGGTCACATCCCGGTAGATGGCCGCCAGATCCCCGCCGGACCAGAAGCTGGTTTCGAACTCATCTGACCCCTGTACCGCCTGTCTTAACACACGGCGCTTGCGCACGATGATGGCCCAGGAAGCGACCGATGCCGCCAGCAGAAGCGCCATAACCAGCTGCACGATCAGGCTGGCGGACAGGATGAGATCAAAAATCGACGTGTGAGCCGGCATGGTCAGGATTCCTCGGAGTCAAACAGGCCCCGCCCGCTATCCGGCAGGGCGTGGGGCGGTTGCAGGCCAAAATGCTGGTAGGCCAGTCGGGTGGCGATACGCCCGCGGGCCGTGCGGCTCAGATAGCCCTGCTGGATCAGGAACGGTTCCAGGACATCCTCGATGGTGCCGCGCTCCTCGCCCAGCGCAGCGGCAAGTGATTCCACGCCAACCGGACCACCGTCAAAGCGCTCGATAACGAGCTTTAGCAAACGGCGGTCCAGCAGATCGAAACCGTTCGGGTCCACGTCCAGCAGGTCCATGGCCGAGCGGGCCGTGGCCTCGTCGATCCGGCCATTGCCCTCGACCTGGGCGAAGTCCCGAACGCGGCGCAGCAGGCGGTTGGCGATCCGGGGCGTGCCGCGCGACCGGTCGGCCAGCTGCCAGGCCCCCGCATCGTCCAGTGACACGCCAAGAATCCGGGAGGAACGGAGCAGGATCTCGTGCAACTCCTCCCGCCCGTAAAACTCGAGCCGCTGGACGATGCCAAAGCGATCGCGCAGCGGCGAGGTGAGCAGACCGGCGCGGGTCGTGGCGCCGACCAGGGTGAACGGCGGCAGATCCAGCTTGATGGAGCGCGCTGCCGGTCCCGCGCCGATCATGATATCGAGCTGGAAGTCTTCCATGGCCGGGTACAGCACTTCCTCGACGACCGGACTTAAGCGGTGAATCTCGTCGACGAACAGCACGTCCCGCGGCTCGAGGTTGGTCAGCATCGCCGCGAGATCGCCGGGGCGCTCCAGCACCGGCCCCGACGTGTGCCGCAGCTGCACGCCAAGTTCGTTGGCCAGGATGTGGGCCAGCGTGGTCTTGCCGAGACCGGGTGGGCCGAAAATCAGCGTGTGGTCGAGCGCTTCGCCGCGCTGCCGGGCAGCCGTGATGAACACGTGCAGCTGGCGCTTGACGGCCGACTGCCCGACGTAGTCCGAAAGGCGCTGCGGGCGAATGGACCGGTCGATCTCGTCGTCGGCCAGCGGCCCGGTTGTCACCAGTCGTTCATCCGTGACCATAGCTAGCTCTTGGTGGCCGCTGCCGACCGCAACACAGCCCGCAGCAGTTCTTCCGTGGAGCGTACCGACTCCGGCACGCGGTCCAGCATGCGTCGCGCTTCGGGCGCCTTGTAGCCCAGCGCCACGAGCGCGTCCTGGGCCTCCGCGCGCGGCTCCACGGTGCCGCTCCCAGCGGCACTGCCGTCGCCGGAACGCCCACCGGCGAGGCCGGGGTGACGCACGCGGTCCCGCATCTCGATGACGATCCGCTCCGCCGTCTTGCGGCCAATGCCCGGCAGGCGGATCAGTGACGCCACGTCGTCAGACTCAACCGCGCGGACAAAGGCGTCGACGTTCATGCCGGAGAGGACGCCGAGCGCCGTCTTGGCGCCGACCCCGCTGACCTTGATCAGATCCCGAAACAGACGGCGCTCAGCGTCAGTCGAGAACCCGAACAGGGTGTGGTGATCCTCCCGCACCAGCAGGTGAGTCAGCAGGGCCACCGCTTCACCGACGGCAGGCAGACGAAAGCAGGTGGACATCGGCGCCTCGACTTCATACCCCACGCCGCCCACCTCGACAACCAGAAACGGTGGCTCCTTGTGAGCCAGTGTGCCCCGTAACGAACCGATCACCGCCGCAGTCCCCGCCCGGCCTCGCGCGTGCGGCGCCGCGCTTCAGGCAAGCTCGCCAAGCTCGCTTGCAGGCGCGCTTGCAGGGGACGGGTATGGGCGTGGCACAGCGCCACGGCCAGGGCGTCAGCCGCATCGCTTTCCAGCGCCGCCCGGTGATTCAGCAACACGGCAACCATGTGGCTCACCTGGGTCTTGTCCGCGTGACCGATACCCACCACGGCCTGCTTGACGGCGCGAGCCGCGTATTCAAAGACCTCGGCTCCCGCATCGAAGGTCGCGCAGATGGCGGCGGACCGCGCCTGGCCAAGCTTCAGTGCCGAATCCGCATTGCGCGCCATGAACACCTGCTCCACGGCAACCGCCGCGGGCCGGTACTGCGCCATGAGTGCCTGCACGCCGGCAAAAATGACCTGCAGGCGCGCTGGCAGGCCGTCGACCCCGGTGCGGATACAGCCGCTGGCAACGTGGACCGACCGTCGACCGTCCGAGTCGATGATGCCAAAGCCCGTGATCCGGGATCCAGGATCAATGCCAAGAATGCGGGTGGGGCCTGTCAACACACCCTGCCCCCGTTCAGAAGCGCAGGGTTAAGCCTGCGTGCAAGCCCGTATCAAACTTGATCGACGGGCGATCGTCGTAGTCGGCACTGACGTAGCGGGCACCAAGGTAGACGTCCGCCTGGCGCGTGACGCTGTAGCCAACCCGCACCGTGCCGTCCACGTACTCCTCCGCGTCGCCGCCAGTCAGAATATCGGGCGCCCAGTACAACTCGCCGGTCACGGCGAAACGGTTGTAGCGCGGCACGGCCCACCGGACCGAGCCTCCCAGACCGAGCGCGTAACCTTCCCGCTTGCTGCCATCGCCGTCGAGGTAGGCGAAGCGGCCACCAAGGCCGCCTGTCAGCTTCTGACCGCCCTGGGCCGCGTCGCCAACAACCTGCAAACCGGCATGGAAGACTTCGCCTTCATCGGAATCGGTCAGCAACCCGCCGTCGATCCGCAGCCCGTCACCGACCACTGTGGCGTAAGAGAACCGGAGGGCGTCCTCATTCAGGCTCAGGTCAATTTCGTGGGCGACTGCCGTCGCACCAAGGGATGACACCGCAATAAGCAGCAAGGGCAGGCCCAGACGGGCCGGCCCGAACAGATTTCTCATAACGCACTCCCGCCAAAAAAGCCCGCAACAACGGGAGCATGATAACCGAATTGCAATCAGTGATTGATGGCGTGAAGGGCCCGACGGTCTACGGACAGGGCCGCCTCGTGCAGTGCTTCGGTCAGTGTCGGGTGCGCGTGGATCGTGCGCTGCAGGTCTTCCGCGCTGCCCTCGAACTCCATGGCCACCACGGCCTCGCCGATCAGCTCGCCGGCCATGGGCCCCACGATATGCACGCCGAGGAGGCGGTCACTGGTGGCGTCCGCCAGCACCTTGACCAGGCCGGCGGCCTGCTCCATGGCTTTCGCCCTGCCGCTGGCCGCGAAGTTGAAAGTCCCCGTCTTGTAGGCCACGCGGCTCTCCTTCAGCGCTTCCTCGGTCTGGCCGACCCAGGCAATTTCGGGCGCCGTGTAGATCACGTTCGGAATTACCGCGTAATTGACCTGCCCGTGGCGACCAGCGATCAGGTCCGCGACCATCACGCCTTCCTCCGAACCCTTGTGCGCGAGCATGGGGCCGCGCACGACGTCGCCGACCGCCCAGACGTTCGGCGCGGTCGTCCGGCACTCCGTATCGACCTCGATAAAGCCGCGATCGCAGAGCTTCACGCCGGCCAGCGGGTCCAGCAGACCGTCCGTGTTCGGCCGGCGACCGACCGCGACGATCAGGCGGTCGACTTCGAGGGCATGCCGGCCGCGTTGATCCTCGTAGGTCAGGGCAATGCCCGATGCGCCGCGCTCCGCGCCGGTCACTTTCGCGCCGAGGCAGATGTCGAGGCCCTGCTTCTTGAATTGCCGCTGCGCCTCCCTGGCGATCTGGCCATCGGCCAGCGCGAGAAAGCGGTCCATGGCTTCCAGCACAGTGACCTGTGCTCCGAGCCGGCTCCACACGCTGCCAAGCTCCAGGCCGATAACGCCACCACCGATCACGCCGAGGCGGGCCGGAACCGCGGCGAGATCGAGTGCGCCCCAGGAATCGATGATGGCCTCGCCATCAAAGCGGGCAAAGGGCAGTTCGACTGGCGTCGAGCCGGTAGCCAGTACCACGTGCTCGGCTTCCAGCAGTTCGGACTCACCCCCGTGGGGCGTGAACTGGATCCTGTTCCCCGGCAGGAGATGGCCCCGCCCGAACAGTCCCGTGACCCCGTTGGACTTGAACAGCCCCAGGATGCCGCCGGTGAACTGGCGAACGATGCCGGCCTTGCGCGCCTGCATGGCCGAAAGATCGAGCTCGGGCGGGTTAACGCGAATGCCGTGACTGGCAAATTCGTGGCCCGCCCGGTGAAACAGTTCCGATGATTCGAGCAGCGCCTTGGAGGGAATACACCCGGCATTGAGGCAGGTGCCGCCAAACGCCGGCGCCCCGTCGCGGTTCTGCCAGGCATCGATGCAGGCCACGCGCAGGCCATTCTGTGCGGCGCGAATGGCCCCGACGTAGCCGGCGGGGCCGCCGCCAATCACGACGACATCGTACTTGCTGCCCGCAGCAGAACCGGCCATGAGTCAGACGCCCAGCAGCAGGCGGGCAGGATCCTCGAGCGCGTCTTTCATCGCGACCAGGAACTGCACGGCGTCCCGCCCATCGATGATCCGGTGGTCGTAGGTCAGGGCGACGTACATCATCGGCCGCGCCACCACCTGCCCGTCGACGACAACCGGCCGCTCCTGGATCTTGTGCATCCCGAGGATGCCGCTTTGGGGCGGGTTTAAGATCGGCGTGGACAGCAGTGACCCGAACACGCCGCCGTTGGTGATCGTGAACGTGCCCCCGGTGAGATCCTCCATGCCGAGCGTGCCCTCACGGGCCTTGCGACCAAACTCGTTGATCGCGCCGTCGATCCCGGAGAAATTCAGCTGGTCGGCGTCGCGCACCACGGGCACGATCAGGCCGCGCTCGGTCGAGACCGCAATGCCGATGTCGTAAAAGTCGTGGAAAACGATTTCATTGCCCTCGATCGAGGCATTGACGGCGGGAAAGCGGCGCAAGCCCTCGATGGCGGCCTTGACGAAGAAACCCATGAAGCCCAACCGGACGCCGTGCTGTTTCTCGAAGGCCTCCTTGTAGCGGCTGCGCAACGCCATGACAGCCGACATATCCACTTCATTGAACGTGGTCAACATTGCCGCGTTGTGCTGGGCCTCGACCATGCGCTCGGCGATCCGGGCGCGCAGTCGGGTCATTGGCACACGACGCTCGACACGGCCACCCGCCGAGGGCGCCCGCGGAACCGGCTCTGCCGCTGCGGGGGCCCTCGCAGAACTGGCCGGTGCGCCCGCCTGCACGACATCTGATTTCAGGATTCGGCCATCACGGCCAGTCCCGTGGATGCTGGCGGCGTCGAGCCCCTTGTCATCAAGGGCGCGACGCGCCGCAGGGCCGGTCTTGCCGGCGCTCCTGCCGGGACCGGGACCAGCGCCAGTTTCTTTGGTGGCGGACGGCGGCGCGGGCGGCGATGCGGGCGGCGGCGGCTTCGCGGCCTCACCGTCGGCAGACGGCTCGAGCGATGCCAGCAGCTGGCCGCTCGTTACCGTCGCGCCGCCCTTCACATGCAACTCGCGCACTACACCGCGCACCGGGGCCGGCACTTCGAGCACCACCTTGTCCGTTTCCAGGTCGGCAAGGTTCTCGTCGCGCTCGACGATATCACCGGGGGCTTTGTGCCAGGCCACCAGCGTGGCGTCGGCAACCGATTCCGGCAGGCGGGGAACTTTGACTTCAATGCTCATGATGACTCTTCCGGGGTCGGTCGCCTTGCTACGCATCGCGAATCACTGGACTTCAGCAAACAGGGCCGTCTCGACCAGGGACTGTTGCTGCGCAACGTGCAGCTGGAAAATTCCGGGAGCGGGTGCCGCAGCGCCGGGCCTCCCAGCATAAAACACGTGGCTGCCCGTCGGCAGGGGGCGTTGCAGCTGATGGCGAATCTGGTACCAGGCGCCCTGATTCTGCGGCTCCTCCTGACACCAGACGATCTCCCGGGCTTCCGGGTACCTGGCCAGAGCCGCCACGTACTCGGCCGCCGGGAACGGGTACAACTGCTCGATCCTGACCAGCGCCACGTCGGTTCCGCCTTTGGCCCGACGGGCCTCCAGCAGGTCGAAATACACCTTGCCGCTGCAAAAGACGATCCGCCGGACCAAGGCGGCGTCGAGTGGATCCACTTCCGGGATCACGAGCTGGAAACGCCCGCCCTTCAATTCATCCAGGGGGGAGCTGGACAGGCGGTGCCGGAGCAGGCTCTTCGGGGTCATGACAATCAGCGGTTTGCGCAGTGGCCGGAGCATTTGCCGGCGCAGCATGTGGAACATCTGGCCGGGCGTGGACGGCACGCAGACCTGCATGTTCAGCTCGGCGCACAGCTGCAGGAATCGCTCCAGCCGGGCCGACGAGTGCTCGGGCCCCTGCCCCTCCTGCCCGTGCGGCAGAAACAGCGTCAGGCCACACAGCCGGCCCCACTTGGCCTCGCCGGAGCTGATGAACTGGTCGATAACCACCTGGGCGCCGTTGCAGAAGTCGCCAAACTGCGCCTCCCAGATCACGAAGGTGTCCGGGTCGGTCGTTGCGAAGCCGTATTCGAAACCGAGCACGGCTTCTTCCGACAGCAGCGAATCCGTGACGGTGAAGGCGCCGCGCCCCGCCCCGCTGAGATTATCCAGCGGCGTAAAGGTCTGGTCACTGAGTTGATCGTGAAGGACGCAGTGCCGGTGAAAGAAGGTGCCGCGCCCGCTGTCCTGGCCGGTGAGCCGAATGCGCGATCCCTGCCGGATCAGGCTGGCGTAGGCCACCAGTTCCGCAAAACCCCAGTCCATCGGGATCTCGCCCGCTGCCATGCGCTCGCGGTCGGTGACAATCTTGGCCACCCGGGGATGCAGGCTGAAATTCTTCGGAATGCGATTCATCTCCCGGGAAAGTTCGGCAACTTCTTCCCCGGTAAGAGCCGTGCTGTCCAGTTCGTCCCAGTCGCCCTTTTCAAAGCGCGACCAGTCGACAGTGTATTGATTGCCGATCATGCCGAGCGCGGCCTGCGGCAACGGCTCGCCTTCCTCAACCCGGCGACGATAGTCCTCGTTCAGCCGTTCCGCTTCCGGCGCATCCACTACGCCCCTCTCCATCAACCGGCGTGCGTACAGCTGCCGCGTCGTCGGGTGCTTGCGAATGACCTGATACATCTGCGGCTGGGTGGCTGCCGGTTCATCGGCCTCGTTATGGCCGTGCCGGCGGTAACACACCAGGTCGATGACGACGTCCTTGTGGAACGTCTGCCGGTACTCGAGTGCCAGGCGCGTGACAAAGACGACCGCTTCCGGATCGTCGCCATTCACATGAAACACGGGCGCCTCGATCATCCGGGCGATATCGCTGCAGTAGGCTGTGGACCGCGCGTCGCGCGGGTCACTCATCGTGAAGCCCACCTGGTTATTGCACACGATGTGCAGCGTGCCACCCGTCTTGAAGCCGCGGGCCTGCGACATCTGAAAGGTCTCCGCCACAACGCCCTGGCCCGCGAAGGCGGCGTCGCCGTGAATCAGGATCGGCAGGATCTCGGCACCATCTTCATCCCCGCAGCGCTCCTGGCGAGCCCGCACCGAGCCCTGCACAACGGGATCCACGATCTCGAGGTGCGAGGGATTGAAGGCGAGCACCACGTGAACGTTGTCGCCCGGCGTGCGCAGGTCCGCCGAAAACCCCATGTGGTACTTGACGTCGCCGGAGCCCTTGACGCGGGCCGGGTCGTAGACGCCCTCGAACTCGGAGAACAGGTTCTGCGGCGGCTTGCCGAGCACGTTCACGAGCACGTTGATCCGGCCACGATGGGCCATGCCGACCACCATTTCCTGAATGCCGGCGGCACCGCCCTGCTGGATCAGGTCGTCAAGCAATGGAATGAGGCTGTCGCCGCCCTCGAGTGAAAACCGCTTCTGCCCCACGTAACGGGTGTGCAGATAGCGCTCGATGCCTTCGGCCGCCGTCAACTGCGCCAGGATATGGCGACGTTCGTCGTCCGTCAGCGGATTGGCAAGCATGCCGCGCTCGAGGCGTTCACGGATCCAGACGCGTTCGCGGCCGCGCGACAGGTGCGCGAAGTCGCCCCCGACCTTGCCGCAATACACGGTCCTGAGCGTGGCGAGCAGGTCGCGCAGGCGCATCCTGACATCGGCCTGCCCGGCGAATTTGCCGACGTAGAACTCGGTGTCCATGTCCGCTTCGCTTAAGCCGGCGTAGTCGAGCCGCATGACATTCGGCATCGGCCGTTCCTGCATGCCGAGCGGATCGAGATCGGCGATCTGGTGGCCGCGCAGGCTGTAGACCTGGATCAGGCGGGAGACGGCCGCCTGCTTTTCAGCAGACGGGCTGCCGTCTTCAGTGTGGTGCAGGGAAACCGGAGCGGCCCGCCCGGACACCGCAACCCGCGCGGCGGTGCTGGTGGCCGCCGCACGACCGGACGCCGCCGGATCGGCCGGCGCCTGTTCGGCGAAAAACTGGCGCCAGCGGGCGGGCACGGAGGCCGGGTCCTCGAGCCAGCTCTCATACAGATCTTCCACGTAGGCCGCATTGCCGCCGAACAGCGGCGACGAGGCATAGATCTGGCGGAGTGTCTGGCTCATGGGCGTCCCGTACCGTCTGGAGGCGCCACTATAAGTATGTGGCGTCGGGGATCAAGGAGTAATCGGCGCCGACCGCTGGGGCGAAAGCAGGTCGCTAGAGAAGGTCAGACCAGGGCCGCCAGTGAAACGGCAGATCAGTGACGTAGATCCTGAACAACCACAGCTCCCAGAGAATCAGCGCGAAGTAGCCGGCGCAGAAGAACTGCAACACCCGGAACACCGGGATCACGACCAGAAACTGGCGACGCGCGGCGAATGCAAGGAGTACGACACTGATACAGGTCGCGCCGATTTTCACCGCAAGGAAGTGTCGAACATCCAGGGCGATCAGGGCGCCCATGAACGCGTTCATTTCCTGGGCGCCAATGGCCATGAGGTTCAGCGTGAACAAGGCATCGGCACAGGACATCAGGACGATGGCCAGCACCAGGTACAGTACGCGGGGTTCGTGCCAGTCGAGATAGATGCGCTCGTGGTCACGGTCCCGGCGCCCGACGCGGCGGCGCGGGCGAAAACTGCCGTAGGTGAACGACCAGACGGAGTGGCTGCGGCGTTCGCTATCGCGCCGCTCCGGAACCGGCGGCTCGGTCAGGCGGGAGTCGCCGGCCATGCGGGCGAGCCAGTCGCGCCAAGGACTGCGGATGGGACTGCGGATGGGCTTGCCAGACGATTGATCCCCCAAGGACTCGCTTCCTTCCGATACTCCGGGAATGATAGGTCGGCTGCCAGGCAACGCCGCGGACCTGGTTCGCAGTTAGGCCCGGTTGGCTCAGGTCTGGCTCAGCCTGGCTCAGCCTGGCTCAGGCCTGGCGCAGGACCCGGCGACCCCCCAGCAGCAACAGGCCAAGAACGAAGGCGCCCGAAAGAATTGTCAGCGGAATGCCGGCAATTTCCGGCAGTCGTTGCCAGCCCCGCTCCGCGTACAAGATGCCGACGCCGGCGAGGTAACCAGAGCCGATCAGCCACCGTGCACGGCGACTGAGGCCGAGGCCGTGCATCTGGGTAATGATGAACATGCCGAGACCGCCCATCAGGAACATCTGCCATGCCTGCCCGGCGAGGTACGCGACCATGGCGCCATGGATGGCAAACGTCGACTCCATGACGACGGTCCAGTTACGATTCACGTGCGCGCGGGTGAAGAACAGGCTGCCCTGCAGAAGCAGCAGGAACATGTACAGAAAGCCGAACAGGTGCCCCCAGGTGTCTTCCATCGGGTGGTACCAGAAGGTGTAAATGGTCGCCCAGGCGAAGTAGTAGCCGTGGTACCGGCGAAAGAACGGGCCGGCTTGCGCCAGCCAATTCGAGCGGACGCCGAACACCAGGCCCCGTCGCTGGTTTTCCATGACCACCACGACCATCAGCAGCAGGATCACGGACCATTGCGCCGTGGTCTCGTGCACGTCCTGGGCCAGCCCGTCGTACCACACCTGCGTCTGAACGAAGTGCAGGGCGATGAACAGGGCGTTGACGCCGAGCGCAAGCACGTTGAACCGATGCAGCCCCTTTGTGTAGCCGGGCCGCTGCTGTTGCGCGCTCCAGATCAGCCACCAGATGGCGATCTGGTGCAGGAAGTAACCGCCCCACGCGGTCGCCCGCGTCCAGACCGTGGGTTCCTCAAGTTGCCACTCGTACCAGAAACCCGGGCGCTCGGGCGTCAGGCTCCCCGGCGAAAGCCAATGCTGGCCCGCATACCAGACGAGCGCGGTGAAGGCGAAACTGAAGGCGATTCCGCCCCACAGCGCCACGCTGCTATTGTTGTTGCGTTCGATCATTGCCGCCATCATCCTCACTCTTCGGCACGACAGGCAACCCGGATGCGGCCGGCGGGCCGCACGACGGCCACCTGCACGGAAATCAGACTGATGTTGTACGCCATAGCCCTGCTGACCACCGCGGACGGCGCCTTGCGGGCACTGGCCCCGGACCTGGAGCACTGCGACCTGGTCGGGGTCACCGAGCAGGAACTGCTGCCCAAGCTGCGCCTGGCCATCGAGGGCGAACTGACCCGCCTGCTGCTTGCCGGAACGGCCCTGCCCGAGTCGCGCGACGGCCGGCCGGACCCCGGCTCGCGCGCGATCGGCGCAACGTCGGGTACTGTCCGGTGGCTCACCGTCCACATCAACCTGGCGCACCTGGAAGCTCTGGCTCGCCACCAGACCCGGTACCAGGCCCGCCACCAGGCCCGGCACCAGGCCGGCCCCTGACCCTCAACTACCAGGCGATCGTCTCGCCGTTGTAGCGGGTAAAGCTGCCGGTCCGCGCCAGCGTCAGCCCGGCAATCACCTGCCGAAGGCCGGTAATGCTCTCCTCCACCCCCAGCACCGCCTGATCGCCGCCGAGGCGGGTCCTGACGTAGCCCGGACAAACGGCGGCACACACAATGCCGCGCGGCTTCAACGCGATCGCCAGCATGGTGACGACTTTGTTCAGTGCGGCCTTGCTGGAACAGTACGCAAACGTGGCATACGGGCCCTCGACATTCGAGCCCGTGGTGCTCGACACGAAGACCATACGCTTCAGGGCGCTGGCAGCGACCTGCTCGACGAACGCCTCCGCCACCTTCATCGGTGACAGCGTGTTGATCTCAAGTACCCGCCGCCACTCAACGTAGTTCAGGGTCCCGAATTTCTGCTCGTGCAGCCGCGTGCGATCCGGGTCGCGGGGACCGATATCGCCGGCATTGTTGATCAGGATATCGATGGGCTGATCGCGCAATGCGCCGGCCAGCGCATCAATGGCCCGGTGGTCCGTGACGTCGAGCGCTGCCACGCGGATGGCGTCGGGATGGCGGGACTGCAGCGCCGCCAGCTCCGGTGACCCGGCCGGATTCCTGCACGTGGCAATCACCCGCGCGCCATTAGCGGCGTACTGACGGACCAGCTCCAGGCCGAGGCCCCGGCTGGCACCCGTAACCAGCGCGACCGTCATGCAAAACCCGAGCGGATGATCCAGAGCATGGCGAAAAGGTACAGCACATAGCAAAGGCCGTTAATGGACAGATGACGAACCTGCAATCCGCCGTGCGTGAGGTGCCACCGCAACCAGAGGGCGGACACCGCCGTCAAACCGATGGCAATGACCACGGGGGCTTCCGGCTGCCACGGCGTGCTGAGCAGGCCCAGCGCCGGCAGCAGCGTGCCCTGGAAGACCATCGCGCCGGTCAGGTTGCCCACGGCCAGCGTGTCTTTCCGGCGACGGATCCACAGGATGCTGTTGACCTTCTCCGGCAACTCGGTCGCCACGGGAATGATGAGCAGGGACAGGATCAGGGCCGAGATCGTCAGCAACACGGACAACTGCTCGATGGCGTGGATAAATGCCTTGGCCCCGCCCACCAGCAGTGCCAGGCCCAGGACAATCTGGCCGATCACCACCGGCAGCGAGTCCGGCAGGCCAAGGCGGCACAGGAACATGTTCCGGTCCGCCAGTGTGCCGTGCCCTTCTTCCACCAGTTGCGCCGAACTGCGCAGGGTGAGAACCACGTAATAGAGGTAGAGCAGCACCAGAGCAACGGCCAGGCCGCCCCGCACCAGCCCGCTGAGCGGCCACCCGGTCGGTGGCAGCAACCCGAGGCCGGCCAGCAGGAACGCGACCAGGAAGAAGTCCAGATCGCGCTTTGCCCCCGTCAGTTCTGGCGTAACGGCGCCCCGGAAGCCCCGGGCGCCGAGCGCGGCGGCGCCCATCAGGAAAAAAGCCAGCGTGCCCAGCATCAGGGGTGCGCCGACGATCGCCCCGACACCGATGGCGTGATTCGTCGCCGCGTCGTCGGTCCCGGCCACGATGGCCAGTATGGGCACCATCGTTTCCGGCATCGCGGTGCCGACGGCGGCGAACAGGGAACCGGTGACTCCCTCCGAAATCTTCAGGCGCTGGCCCAGGTGCTCCAGGGCGTTCGTGAAGATCTCGGCCGCAATTAAAATTGCTATGAGGGAGCCGAGTAGAAATAGCCAGATCATTATTGATGTCTAACGATGGGCAACCAGGGTAGTGCCCCAGTTTCTGCCGTCATCATATTCGAGCGTCTTGAACCGGGAGATCCTGAATCCATGCTGTTCAATAAATCCGGCCAGGACTTCACGGTCCGCTGGTGTCAGGGCAGCCGCGGCGACTTCCGCCAGTTTCTCCGTGCCAGCGATCAGCTCCGCAAGGGCTGTTTCCGCCTTATGCGCTCTCTCTGACGTCGTGAGGTCAGTGGCGGGATTAGTCGCAGCGGACCAGTTCTGGATGTACGCGTTTAATGGTGACGATTTTGGATACTGCTCCAGGCGTGATTTTAGCGGTAACAGCTTTTGATAGAGCTTCTGACCGATGGTTTGATACTGAACAGATTGTTGCAACTCCACGGCATCTGTAAATTGAACCTGCAAAGCGATGAACTGCCGGGTCAGATCATGGAACTCATGATCCGCAATCAATTCCTTACAGTGCATCAATTTGTTCTTCATGCCTTTAACGATGACTGATTCCTGGTCATGGACAATAAAACACATCTTCCCTGATGGCGTTAAGACCCGGGCTATTTCAGCAATCGTCTTCTCCAGACTGGAGTACTCGATACCGTACTGGCTGATGACAACATCTATGGAGTGATCAGCAAATGACAGCGACTCCACCGGCGTTTTACCGATAAAACTGATCGTTGGATAGTCGTCCGGTGACTTGTTCAGCGCCGTAAACGGCTCGATATCGGCAAGATCAACGCCCGTGATCCTGGCCGGCTTTTCCCGCCTGCCCTGGATATCGTGGGCGATCCAGACCAACGCGCCGTTACCCGTGGCCAGGTCGACGATATGCCGGAAATCGCCGTCGAGCTGCTCCCGCCAGAAATCCAGCATTGCGCCGTCGTAGCCGGCCGGGAACGTCTCGGGTAACGCGGTAAGCGTTGAAGTCGTCCAGAACTTGGACCAGGAGGCGTTGAGGCGCTCGGGATCCAGATCCTTGTTCCTGCTCATCTACGGTCTGTACTCGATGGTCGCTACAGGGTAGAGGTTGGCAATGCCATTATTACCCCTTTCGGAACTGACGATGATGGCCTTCGCCGCTCGCCATTCGTCAAGGTTCTTGCCAATGTCGTAGCGACGTATCGTGGCGGCAACGTAGTAGGTCTGCCCCACCAGATGCAGATCCAGGGCGAACCGGCAGACTGCCTCCTGGCCGTCCCGCAAAGACAAGCCGTCCGCTCCCAGGCTTACCGTCGAGGTATCAAATACCGCGATGCCCTGGCGGGTAGTGATGCTGATAACCACAGCGATTCGTTCGCAGGATCCGTGACTGCCTACTGAGACATCGATGTAGCATTTCTCACCCGACTGAAAATGGATGCGCGGGCCGTCCTCGCCGCGAACCGCGACATCCTTGATAAAGGCCTCCCGCCCCGCAGCCACGACATGGCGCGGGCCACCGGTCGCCAGATAGTCGCCCACGATCTCCCTGGAAGCGCCGATGTTTACGGCCCGGCCGTGTTCAAGCAGCATGGTCCGGGTACAGAGATTGGCCACCGCCTCAAGATTGTGTGAAACGAAGACGACCGTCGCGCCCCCTTTCAGTATCGAGGTCATCCGCTCCATGCACTTTCTCTGGAACGTAAAGTCACCCACACTCAGCACTTCATCGACGATGAGAACATCCGGGTCGACATGGGCGGCAACTGAGAATCCCAGCCGCGCGTACATTCCCGATGAGTAGCGCTTGACCGGTGTATCGATGAACTCCTCCAGACCGGAAAACGCGACGATCGCATCGAACCGGCGACGAATGTCAGCCCGCTTCAGGCCGAGAATGGTGCCGTTCAGAAAGATATTCTCGCGGCCCGTCAGGTCCGGGTGAAAGCCGGCGCTGACTTCAATGAGGGCGGACAGGCGGCCATTGACGCCAAGCGTGCCCTCCGTCGGGCGCATGATGCCGCACAGGAGCTTCAGCAGCGTGCTCTTGCCCGCGCCGTTCGCGCCAATGATCCCGAAGGCCTCGCCGCGCGCCACCTCAAAGCTGACATCCTGAAGCGCCCAGAACTCCTCGCTGTCCAATCCACGGTTCGCGCTGCCGCGTACCAGCCTGCGTGCCAGCGCCGGGAGCAGGTCACGCAGGGAATCGTGCAGCTCGCCTCGCTTGAAGCGCTTGAAGATATGCTCGGCCTTGAGCGCCACGTCCCGCATGCTGCTTGACTCTAGATGTACTCGGCAAAAGAGGGCTCGAGCGCCCTGAAGGTCTTGTAGGACAGGACGAGCGCGGCGAGCGACACGGCCGCGCTGTAGGCCAGCCAGTCCAGCGGTGGCGTCTGTTGATGCACGATGCAGGCGCCGAGCCCCTCCAGTATCGGCGCCACGGGGTTGAGCATGAGAACTGGCGCCAGGTCGCCGAGCAGCTCGACGTTGTAGAAGACCGGCGTGAAAAAGATGCCGAAGGTCAATATGACCTCAACCAGGTATTTCACGTCCCGGAAGAAGAGCGCCAGGGCAGAGAAGAGGAATCCCAGGGCCAGGGCCTGTGCCACGAGGACGGCGATGAGCAGTGGCACCCAGAGGAGCTGGATGCTCACACCGATTCCGGCCACCGCCAGCAGCACCACCAGCGCGACGGACGCGACAGCAAGATCGAAGAGCTGGGAGATAATCGCCGCCAGCGGAAACAGCTCGCGCGGAAAGTAGATCTTGGTCACCAGATTGGAGTTGGCGATCAGGCTTTGCGTGGAGAATCGCAGGCTCGCGACGAAGAATGCCCAGGGAACCGCCTTGACGGATACCTCGGCAATATCCCGGTAGGTTACCGGCTCGCCCGACAGCCTCGAGAACGCGTGCCGGACCAGAACCCCGGCCAGCACGATCAACAGTGGCATCAGAATCGCCCACATGAACCCCATGATCGACTGCTTGTACTTAACTGCGATATCCCGCCACGCGAGCATGTAGAGCAGATCGCGGTACTGCGCTATTTCTTTCAATTGCTGAAGCATCGGGAAAACTTCGGTTCGTCGGTCCTGCAAAAGCATGTCGATGGCTGCGGTGGCCAGTAAGGGCGATTTCCTGATCCCGGTCAAGAGCCCACGGATATTCCGATGTTCATGACCGGTACCACGGGTCGCCTCGTCGAACCCCTGAGCCGC
>CAZPNN010000320.1:0-4624 GCA_964587605.1 uncultured Chromatiaceae bacterium | reverse complement strand
CACTCCCAGCGGCGCCGGGACTCGCTGACGATGGTCCAGTCTTCAGTGTGTTCACTCACGACGGCAGCAAGCCTAGGGAACGAACGCCAGCCGTGCAACAAACAGGAATTCGCCACGCACGGGCAGGAATGGCCGAATACGCCGCTGGTTCTTTAGAATCCGATCCAAATGAGGAACAATGGCCAGCGTTTCAGGAGCCTCTCTCATGAACAACAATAAGAACGGTGCCAGCGCGCCGGCCAGTGTGCCGGCCAGTGTGCCAGTGAGCGCGGTGGTGATCGGCGCCAAGGACCTCGACGCCTCGCTCAAGTTTTATTCAGGCACCCTGGGACTCGAGGTTGCCGAGACGCGGACCTGGCAAGGCCCCGAGTTCGAGCGCTACTGGCACCTGCCCGCGGGATCGAAGGCGCGCTGCGCGTTCCTCGCACACGGCGCTGATCCCGTCGGTCGCATTCAACTCATGGAATTCGATGCGCCCAACCGGAAACTCGTCAGGCCGCCGGACATACGCCGGGCAACCGGGCTGTTCAATCTCAATATCTACGCCAGTGACATTGAGAAGGATTACCCGAAGCTAAAAGCGCAAGGATTCAATTTCTGGAGCCAGCCGGCGCGCAATAATTTCGGTCCGGCGGTGGGTGAAACGCTGGAGGCGGCTTTCGACGGGCCGGATGGCGTCGTCATCAACCTGATTCAATTACTCTCTGAAGATCCCAAGACGGTGATCGGGCATATCCTCGGCTTCATCGCCAAGTACGGGCGCACGCCGACCGGCTTTACGTCCGTCGTCACGACGGCGCACGGCGTGCTCGACATGGAGAAGGCACTGGCCTTCTATTACGGCCCGCTGCACATGTCGTTGTTCATCGAATCCGTACTCAAGGGAGCCGTAACCAATCGCGCCCTGTGCCTGCCCGAGGACTCGCAGACGCGGAGCGTGATCGTCCAGGGTCATCACGAATACGGCAAGATTGCCCTGGCGACGCCGATGAATTACGAGGTCCCGAATCTGGCGCCCGATGCCGTGCCGCCCAATATCGGTTACCTGGCCCAGTCCTTTCAGATCGGCAACATGGACGAGGCTGCCATTGCCTGTGCCGCTGTTGGCGCGGACGTGTTCTCGGCGCCGATGGCCATCGATCTGCCGGGCCGCGGTCAGTGCGTGTCCATGCTGGTCCGCAACCCGGGCAGTGGGGCACTGCAGGAACTGTTCCAGGTCGCATAGCCTTGCCGATTACAGCACGCGACGTCTAAAGGCCGTCGCCAACCCGGCTTAGGGGGTCGGATTGGACTGAACCCATGACAATTGTTAGAGCCCCTGGGGCCATAGAATCATAAGATCCCGGTACCAGGAGGCTTACATGAAACTGTCGATCATTCTTTGGGGTATACCGCAAGCGATGCGAGCCGCTGCGCTCGTCTACCCGGAGTACGCGAAGCGCCTGAAAGAGAAAAATATCACGGCGCAGTTCCGGTTGAAAGACCAACCGGCAGGCCGCTGGATAAAGCTCGAGAACGGCAAGATCAGCACGAAGACGGGCATTCACGAAAACCCGGATGTGTCCATCATCTTCAAGAACAAGGCCATCGCGGAAAGTTTCCTGACGCCTCCCTTCGACCAGCTCGAGCGCATCGACGCGGCGAAGAATTTCAAGATTGGCATGGAAGGGTCGGACGAACTGGCGGTCTGGTTCATGTCCACGCTCGCCCGCATGGAAACGCTGACCTGGAAGAGCGGCACCGACGTGGGTAACGGTGTCACCCGCTACACCAACGGCACGAACGGCGGACCGATCTTCGTCTATGTCAAAGACGGCAAGGTCATCAGGATCACGCCCATTGAATTCGATGACAGTGATGCGCCTGGATGGTCGATCAAGGCCAGAGGCAAGACCTTTACGCCACCTCGAAAAACGACGTTGGCCGCGCACGGCATGTGCCAGAAGTCCATGTTGTATTCGAAAGAACGCATCCTGTACCCCATGAAGCGCGTGGATTTCGATCCTGATGGCGAACGCAATATCCAGAATCGCGGGAAATCAGAATTTGTACGCATCAGCTGGGATGAAGCGCTCAAAATCGTTTCCGGGGAAATCAAGCGCTGCAAGGCCGTTGGTCCCGGGGCGATTGCGGTCGCTAATGGTTCGCACCACCAGTGGGGCAACCTCGGTCATTACCTGAGCGCGTTCAACCGCTTCTGGAACCTGATCGGCGTGACCAAGCTGGTCCACAACCCTGACAGCTGGGAAGGCTGGTTCTGGGGCGCGATGCACCACTGGGGCAACAGCATGCGTCTCGGCGCCGCAGAGCCCTACGGCACGGTCGAAGACTGCCTCAAGGAAGCCGAGATGATCGTCTTCTGGTCCAGTGATCCCGATGCGACGTACGGGTTCGACGGCACCCAGCGGCGCGCCTGGGCCAAGGAACTGGGCATCAAGATGGTTCACATCGACCCCTGCATGAACCATACGGCGGCCCACCTGGGGGGTAAGTGGATATCGCCAAAGCCGGGCACTGATGCGGCACTTGCCCAGGCGCTTTGCCATGTCTGGATCACCGAGGATCTCTACGACAAGGAATTCGTGGCAAAACGAACCACCGGATTCGATGAGTGGAAAGCCTATGTCCTGGGCGAGACAGACGGCACGCCGAAGACCCCCGAATGGCAGGAAGTCGAAACCGGCGTGCCCGCGCGTGATGTCCGGGCGCTGGCCAGGGAATGGGGCAGGAAGAAAACCTATCTCGGCGCCGGCAGCTGGGGCAGTGGTGTCGGCGGCGCGTGTCGCGGGCCCATGGGTGTGCAATGGGCCCGGATGATGACGATCCTGGGCGCGATGCAGGGGCTCGGCAGCCCCGGTTCCAACTTCGGTAACCTGCAGTTCGGCACGCCGCTGGATTTTAACTTCTATTTCCCCGGCTACGCTGAAGGCAGTATGTCCGGCGACCTGGCGTACAGCGCCAACGCAGCCAACAACTATCAGCGTATGCCGCACATCGTGACCATGAGCTCGGTCAAGCAGGCAATTCCCCGGATGTACCTGCCCGAGGCGATCATGAACGGGAAAGCGATGGGCTACCTGACCGCCGTGGATTCGGTGCAGGGCCAGTTCTTCCCGTTCGGCTATCCGTCACCCGGGCACGCGCCGGTGCAGATGATCTACAAATACGGCAGCGCGTCTTTCGGCACGATGGTCAACGCCAATCGCTGGGTGAGAATGTACCAGCATGAAAACCTGAAGTTCGTCGTCAACCAGTCGGTCTGGAACGAGGGCGAGACCCGGTTTTCGGATGTCATTCTTCCCGCGTGCACGGTCTTCGAGCGCTGGGATATCAGTGAGGAGCTGAACGTCGGTGCCGGTTACGTGCACCACATGTATTCGATGTGCAATCACCGCGTAATCAATATGCAGCACAAGGCCATCGAGCCACTGGGCGAGTCCAGGTCCGACTACGACATCTTCCTTGCCATCGCGGCAAAGCTCGATATGGGGGCGGTGTACTCGGAAGGTGGCAACACCGAGCTCGACTGGTGCAAGCGCGTGTTCGATTCGTCTGATCTGGTCAAACATATCTCCTGGCGGGAGTTCCTGAAGAAGGGCTACTTTGTCGTGCCCGCGGAACCGGAAGCGTCACGGGCGCCTACCGCGTACAAGTGGTTCTACGAAGGCCGTAAAAAGGATGTGCCGGAGCCTTATCCGCTGCCGTCGGATTACGTGGCTAACTTTGGCAACGGACTGCAGACACCATCGGGTAAATACGAGTTTATTCCCGAAACCCTGGGCCGGTTTGACGATCCGGACCGGCCACCATTGAACAAGTACATGCCTGTCTACGAGGATCCGAAGAAGGACGCAGAACTGGCCGAATATCCCCTGCAGTTGCTCTCGCCGCACTCGCGCTACCCGTTTCACGTCATGGGTGACGATGAGGGCAGTTCGCTTCGCGACATCCGCGAGCACCGCATCCTGGTGGATGGCCGTTATTACCTCGTGGCCAGAGTGAGCCGGCAGGATGCGCAGGCGAGAGGGATCAGGGACGACGACCTGATCCGCCTGTGGAATAACCGGGGCTCGATAGTCTGCGCAGCACAGGTGACTGATCGCATACGCCCAGGCACCGTGAGTGCCTCGACCGCATCGGCCGTGTACCGGCCAATGGGTGAGCCGGGCAAATCCACCGACCTGGGTGGCTGCGTGAACTTGCTGAACCCCAGTAAATCCATAACCAGGAAATCCCACGGTATCAAACCGAACACAACGCTGATTCAGTTTGAGAGATGGACCGGCGTTGATACCTGGAAGCCGGTGGAGGTGGCGTGATGGCAAAGAAATGGAATTTGATCGTTGATGTCGCCCGCTGTGATAACTGCCGTAACTGTTTTCTGGCGACCAAGGACGAACATATAGGCAACGATTTCCCGGGTTATGCGGCGTCGCAACCCACGCACGGACACAGCTGGATCAATATTCAGAGAAAGGAGCGCGGCAGCTATCCCATTGTCGAAGCGCACTTCATGCCCGTGATGTGCAATCACTGCGATGATGCGCCCTGCATGAAGGCCGCCAAGAATGGCGCTGTCAGAAAGCGTGCGGACGGCATCGTTATCATTGACCCTGAAAAAGCC
>CAZPNN010000319.1:0-3228 GCA_964587605.1 uncultured Chromatiaceae bacterium | reverse complement strand
ACCTGCTGCTGCTGGTGCTCCTGAAGATGCTGTCGGCGGCCATGCAGTTGATCTCGCCGATCATGGCCGGTATGCCGGCCACGGCCAGCTATCCTGGCCTGCTGACGATCGTGGTGATTGTCCTCGCCTGCTTCCTCGCCGGGCTCGTCGTGCGCACGGGCCCGGGCAGGCGGGTGATCGACACCGTGCAACGGCAGCTGCTCGAGAAAATCCCCGGCTACAAGCTCTTGCGCAACCTGGTCTCCCGGGTGAGCGGTGACGAAGGCATCGAGACTTTCGTGCCCGCCCTGGTGGAGATCGAGGAGGCGCTGGTTCCTGCCCTGATCGTCGAGGAATTACCCGATGGCCAGTTCGTGGTGCTCGTTCCCTCCGTGCCGACGCCGTTTGCCGGCGCCCTGTACATCCTGCCGGCAGCCCGGGTGCACCGGGTGAATGTGCCGCTGCGCCGTCTGCTGCAGGTGTATTCGAAGTGGGGCGAGGGCGCCGGCGAGCTGGTAGCCGCCATGAAGGCCGGTCAGGGGCACAAGGAAACATGAGAAAGAATCTTTCGACAGTGTCCGCGGCGTCGCTGGTGCTGCCGGCCATGGCCTTGCTGGCTCCTTTCCAGGCATCGGCAGTCGAACCGGCAGGTTCCCCGGCCCGGCCCCGCATCGGCCTCGTGCTCGGTGGCGGCGGCGCCAAGGGCGCCGCCCACATCGGCGTGCTCAGGGTGCTGGACGAGCTGCGCATTCCGGTGGACTGCGTGACGGGCACCAGCATGGGCGCCCTCGTTGGCGGCACGTTCGCCTCCGGCATGCCGCCGGAGGAGATCGAGCGTTCCGTGCTCGCCATCAACTGGTCGAAGACGGTCGGCACGGAGGGCCTCCGGGACCGGACGCCCATCAACAGGAAGCTGGCCGGGATCACCTACACCAACAATCTGGATATCGGGATCAAGGGCGGCTCCCTCAGGGGCTCGGGGGGACTGCTGAAGACCCAGGACATCGAGGATGTCATCCGCGGCCTCGTCTCCAATGCGCGGTACACGAAGGATTTCGACGACCTGCCGATTCCCTTCCGCGCCGTGGCCACGGACATGCTGGCGGGCGAGATGGTGGTGCTCGACAGCGGCGATCTCTCGGTCGCCATGCGGGCCAGCATGTCGGTGCCGGGCGCCTTCTCCCCGGTGATCCTGGGCGACCGGGTGCTGTCCGACGGCGGCATGATGCGCAACCTGCCCGTGGATATCGCCCGGAACCTCTGCGCGGACGTGGTGATCGCCGTGTCGCTCGCCTCGCCGCCGCCAAAAGCCGCGGACCTTAAGTCCTCATTGGGCCTGGCCAGCCGTTCGCTCGACGTCATGATCGATGCCAACCAGAAGGCGCAGATCGCGACGCTCACGGAGCGGGACGTGAGCATCGTGGTGCCGATGGGCGACATCGGTTCCGCCGCTTTCGACCGTGTGCCGGATGCCGTGCCGCTGGGCCGGGAAGCAGCGCTTGGGATGCAGGAGCAGCTCCGCCGCCTCGCGCTCCCGGAGGATCAGTACCTGGCCTGGCGCCAGTCGGTGACCCGGGTAGGAGCGCAATCCGTCCGGCTGGCCGGCGTGGAGATCAAGGGACTCGAGCGCGTCAACCCGGACTACGTCCGCGCCCAGCTTAAGAGCGTGAAGCCCGGGGAGGAAGTCACACGGGCGGAGCTCCTCGAGGACACGGGCAGGATCTACGCGCTCGGTGATTTCGAGCGGGTTGCCTACCGGCTCACCGGTCCCGCCGATTCCAGGACGCTGGAGATCACCCCGGTAGAGAAGTCCTGGGGTCCGGATTTCGTCCGCTTCGACCTGGGACTCGCTGGCGACGCGGACGGCGGGCTCGAGGCCGTGCTGCGCGCGGAGCACAACCGGACCTGGCTGAACCCGCGCGGCGGCGAGTGGCATAGCGCGTTGCAACTCGGCGAGCAGTGGTTGCTGGAGACCGATCTCTACCAGCCGCTTGATGTCCCGCAGCGCTTTTTCGTGCAGCCGCTCGCCCGGTTCGAGCGCAATTTCGAGAGCATCTATTCCGACGGCGACCGCGTCGCTCGCTACATCCTCAGCGAGCTCTACGGCCAGGTGGATGCCGGGATGAACTTCGACACCCGCGCGCAGGTCCGGCTGGGCGTGCGCAGCGGCTGGTTCGAAACGGAGCTGGACACGGGTCCAGCGGTCCTGCCGGAAGGCGACAGGGAGGCTGACTCCAGCCTGCAGCTCCGCGTCGTCTACGACACCCGCAACTCGGTTGCCCTGCCGACCAGCGGCACCTTCCTGAATGCCCGGCTGGTGAGCTCGGGCTCCGGGTTGGGCGGCGACCAGGACTACGAACTCGTCGAGGGCGTGCTCACCAAGTCGTTTCCCTTCCGGGGCGACGCGCTAAGCCTGATCTTCGGCGGCGGCGACACGCTCGACGGCACGCTGTCTGCGCCCCAGGAGTTCCAGCTCGGCGGCATCCGGACCTTCCCGGGGCTGCAGCGGGGTGAGTTGCGCGGTGACAGCTACTGGTTCGCCGGCTCAAGCTATTACTTCAAGCTGGCGGACCTCCAGTCCCTGTTCAACCAGGCACTCTACGCCGGCTTGCGGCTCCAGGGCGGGCGCATGGGCAACCGGATTGATGATGTCAGCGACGGCGCGCTCTACGGCGTGTCGGGTTCGCTGGGTGGTCGCACGCCCGTGGGGCCCTTTATCCTGTCGCTGGGCTGGGTCGACAACGGCAGCATTCAGCTGCAGCTTGCCATCGGCCGGCCCATCACGGAGGGCTCGATTCTCGACGAGGTCCGATGAGGGTTGCCCCGATTCTGCTGGCGCTGGTCGCCGTCGTCGTGCTCGTCGCCGGTGCAACGATTGCTCTCCTGACGCTGGATCTAGGGCCGCTAAGCCAGCCACTCACCCGCTGGGCGAGTGCGCAGCTCGGACGTGCGCTGGTGATCGACGGCCGTGTGTCCATCCGGGCGGGGCGGACCCTGCGCCTCAGCGCGGAGGGCGTCCGCCTTGCCAACACCTCGTGGGGCAGTCGCGGCGACCTGCTTTTGGTCAGCCGGCTGACGATCGAGATTGACTCGGCGTCGCTGCTGCGACGTCCGCTAATCGTGAATCGCGTGGCGATCGAAGGCCTCGACCTGCTGCTCGAGCGCCGGGCCGATGGCAGCAACAACTGGGAGTTCGACGCCGACTCCGATGACGACTCCGGCTGGCCCGAATCCCTGCCGGTGGTGGTT
>CAZPNN010000318.1:0-4758 GCA_964587605.1 uncultured Chromatiaceae bacterium | reverse complement strand
ATGGGTGAGTTCTTAAGGATAGCGCGGGCAATGGCCACGCGCTGGCGCTGCCCACCGGAAATCTGGGTGCCGCGCTCGCCACATGCCGTGTCGTAGCCTTCCGGCAGCGTGGCAATCCAGTCCGTCAGCCCGGCACCGCGCGCCGCGGCCTCGATCTCGGCCTGAGTTGCGTCGTGACGGCCGAGCCGGATATTTTCGCGAATCGTCTCGTTGAAGATGTAGCTGCGCTGGGACACCACGGCGAAGAACTTCTGCAGTTCGAACAGCGTGAAGTCGTTGAGAGGTCGATTGCCGATGCGGATGGAGCCCGACTGGGGATCCCACTGGCGCAGCAGGAGATTCACCACCGTCGACTTGCCAGTACCGCTCGGACCCACCAGCGCCACGTGCCGGCCCTTGGCCACATCCAGCGAGAAGCCGTCGAAAACCTTCTTCTGCCGGCTCCACAGCGCGTCGTCGGCGTCGTACTCGAAGTGCACGTTGTCGAAATGAATGGACGGCTCAACGCCGGCCGTCGAGGCGCCCTGCTCCCGGTCAACCACCGCCGGCGCCTGGTCCATCATCGCAAAGAGCCGCCGGGCGGCGATCATCGACACGCGGAAGTCCGTGTAGTTGTTGGCCATGCCCACGGACACATAGAAACCGACCACCGACACCGCAATCACGGCCGGCAGGTCCGTCAGCATCGAGATCTCCCTGGCCAGCGCCAGCTCGACCCCGACCCATGCCGAGGCAAGAATACCCACGGTGATAAAGACTTCCGCCAGCGCCCGCTGCGTGGCGTCGGCCCCGTACAACTTCTCCTGGCCCACCTGCATGGTCGCCCCGCGTTGCCAGAGCTCCCGGGCGCGCCGCTTCTCGTAACCGAAGGCCACAGTGTCCCGCACGCCCTGGATGCTGTCGGCGACGAAGGCATTCACCTCGCCGAGCTGCTCGCGATATTGAATGCCGTCCCCGCCGAGCCGGGAGACGAGCCACGGCAGCACGAAGGTGGTGGCGATGTAGAACGGCGTCAGCGCCCACAGCAGGGTCGGATGCACCGAGTAGCACCAGGCCAGCAGGATGATCGGCACGGAGATCGCGGCGACGGCCGGGGCAATGGTGTGGGCGTAGAACGGCTCCACGCGCTCGCAATCGGTCATCACCCGGCTGACGGCGTCGCCCGACTGCAGCTTGGCGGTACGGGCCGGTGCCAGCGGCAGCATGGCGTAGTAGAACTTGTCACGGAACGCGGCCAGGATCCGGAACGCAACGTAGTGGCCGGTGTAGTTCTCGATGTAGGACGAAAAGCCCACGATCGTGCCGACAATGGCGATCCACTTGACCTGCTCCCGGAGCACGTCCCAATTCACGACGCCAGGCTCCGCCGAGTCGATGTAGATGCCGACGCTGGCGGCGGCAATGCCGAGCACACCGGCCTGGGCCACGATCTTGGTGACCCGTGCGAGCAGCGAAGTGAACATGATCGCGTTGAACGGCGTCATGTAGGTCAAGAGGCGCCGCATGATCTGCCAATTGGTAATTTTTCCCGGCAGTTCGCCGGCTGTGGCTTCCACACTCATGTGCTGTACTCCAGGTCCTTCAGCCCGCCACCGCGGGCGCTCTGGTCTGTTGCTCGATGGCGCGCTTGGTCCGGATCATGCCGGCGTAAATGCCGCCGCTGGCGAGCAGTTCCTGGCGGGTGCCGCTCTCGGCCAGCCGGCCACCTTCGAGGACGATGATGCGATCCGCCTGCTCGATGGTACTGAGCCGGTGCGCGATCAGAAGCACAGTCTTGTTTTCCGTCAGCCGGGCGAGCGCCCGGTTCAGCAGGGTCTCTGTTTCCACGTCGATCTGGGATGTCGGCTCGTCGAGCACCACGATCGGCGCGTCCTTGAGGAACGCGCGGGCAATCGCCAGCCGCTGGGCCTGGCCGCCACTGAGCGCCATGCCCTGGTCGCCAACCCGCGTATTGAAGCCGTCCGGCGTCGACCTGATGTAGTCGTACAGCTCGGCCGCCCTCGTCGCCGCGATCAGTTCGGCCTCCGTCGCGTCTTCCTTCGCCACCCGGAGGTTGTCGGCAATCGTGCCGTAGAACAGGAACGGGTCCTGGGGCACGAGCGCGATCTGCTTCCGGATCCAGTCGAGCGCGAGTTCCTTTTCCGGGATTCCGTCGAACAGAATCGTGCCGGAGTCGGGTTCCAGAGTCCGCAGCAACAGGTTGGTGACCGTGGTCTTGCCCGAACCGCTGCGCCCGATCAGGGCGACCGTCTCGTTGGGCTTGAGGGCAATACTTACATTCTCCAGAGCGGGCGAATCCGCGCCCGGGTAGGTGAAGGTGACATCCCGGAATTCGATGTGCACAGCCTTGCCCGGCTGTGACCCGGGGTTACGGCCTTCCCCGGAACTCACCGGCGCTTTCTCGTCGAGGAATTCAACCACTTTCGCTGCCACTTCGCGCCCCAGCGCGCCGGCAAAGAAGAACTCGCCGATCAGGAGCAGCGTACGGCTGAACTCCAGGCTGAGCAGCACGACGGCAACGACTTCACCCGGAGTCATGAAGCCGCCGGACCAGCGGTACAGCGCCACGCCCATCGCAACGGCCGTCGAGAACAGGGCAAAGCCCAGCTCAAGGAAGACAAACTGGAACTGGGCGACGGCCAAAAGCTTCATGGTCAGGCGGCGCTGGACTTCATTGCCCTCCTCCATCTGCTTGCCGCGCCGCAAGCCCTCGTTGAACATCTTCAGCGTGCTCATGCCCTGGATCGAATCAAGGTACTGGGAGCTGTTGCGGTTCTTGACCTCTTCGTTCTGCTTGCTGATGCGCCGGAAGCCGCGCGCCGAGGAGCCCACAAAGAGTGGCGTCAGGGGCACGCCGGCCAGGGTCCACAGACCCACTACCCAGTCGATCGAGAACATCGCCGCGCAGAGGAAGACGGGAATCGCGATCGCGACCCAGACCTGCACGAAGTACACACTGAAGTAGTAATCGAGGTACTCGACGCCCTCGGTCGCGGTATTGGCAACTTCGCCGGTGCGCCGCTTGCCGAGCAGCCCCGGCCCGAGCGTGACGACCTGCTTGTAGATCTGGTCGCGGACATTGAGCTTGGCTTCGCTGGAGGCCCGGAACTGGCCGGTGCGGAACACCCAGGCGAGACCCGCCTTGAGCAGGACGAGGAACGCGAGAACCCATAACCACTCGCGGATCTGGTTGGTGCCCGCGATCGCCGCGTCCACGGTGAGCCCCAGGACGTAATAAAGAATGATCGTGGTGGGGATCGTGGCGAGGCCGGCCGTGAGGCCAACCTTGACCCATTTCATCGTGGCTGGCGTTACCAGCCTGTCGTCTACTCCGAGCATGGGCAGGCATTCCTGTTCAGGATCAAGTCCAAGGGTAGACCTTCAACCACGGTTCAAGGTCAAGGGCGCCTCAGCCGGACGGCGGGTCCGCGCTAGTAGAGGAATCCCGGATCCAGCCGCTGCATCTTGCGCATCAGGGCCGGCCAGGCGATCTGGCCAAGGGCGCCGCGGGTGACCTGCTGCATGGTAACGCCGGTGTGATCGACGATCGGCTGCCCGATCATCCGCAGCTCCCCGCCCGCCTGGGCCTGGATCTGGGTCTTTGCGGCCGTCTCCAGCAGGTAGTGCAGCAAGAACGCGTTGGCGATCGTGTCGCCCACCGTCAGCAGCCCGTGATTGCGCAGGATCAGGCAATTCCTTGTGCCGAGATCGGCCTGCAACCGGGCCTTTTCATCGTCGTTGACGGCGATGCCCTCGTAGTCGTGGTACGCCACTTGCGGCAGCACGACGGACGCCTGTTGCGAGATGGGCAGCAAGCCACCCGCCTGCGCCGACACCGCGACGCCGGCCTGGCTGTGGGTGTGGATGATGCAGTTCGCGTCGGCCCGCGCTTCGTGCAAGGCGCTGTGGATGACGAAACCGGCGGGGTTGACCGGAAACGGCGTCGCCGTGAGCGGTTCGCCCTTGAGATTTACCTTGATCAGCGAGGACGCGGTGACCTCCTCGAACATCAGGCCGTACGGGTTGATCAGGAAATGATGATCGGTGTCCGGGACCCGGCTCGAGAGGTGCGTGAACACGAGGTCGTCCCAGCCAAAATGGGCGATTGCCCGGTACAGGCCGGCGAGTTCCTGGCGTTGCTGCCATTCCGCGGCCGGTACCTGCTTTTCAAGGCTTGGGCAGGCCGGCAGGTCGAAGCGCTTCATGAATTGAGTATAGTCCGGCCCATGAACAGCAACTATGCCCTCGTCTACCCGATGTTTGCCATGGTCTGCCTGACCGCCTTCGTGCTGGTGCGGATGTTCCGCGCGCGCGTCAAGGCCGTGCGCGAGGGCGCGGTGACCCCCGGCTACTTCAAGACCTACCAGGGGCAGCAGGAACCGCCGCAATCCGCGCAGACCGCGCGGCATTTCGTCAACCTGTTCGAGGCGCCAACCCTCTTCTATGTAGCCTGCGTGACCGCGATGGTCGTGCAGGTGCAGGGCTTCGGCATCCTCCTCCTGGCCTGGCTGTACGTCGCCGTGCGGCTCGTGCACGCCTTCATTCACCTGGGCCCCAACAAGCTCAACCCGCGCATCCAGGCCTATGCGCTGAGCTGGCTCGTGCTGCTGGCGCTGTGGGGCTGGATCGTCGTCGCCGTGGCCAGCGGGTCGCGGTTCGTCATCGGCGGATAACGCTTAAGCTTCACTGCCAACGCGCCATCAGGGCGTCGCATTCCCCGCGCACCACCTTGAGGTGTCGCGCCTTCACGTGGCCGTA
>CAZPNN010000317.1:0-20993 GCA_964587605.1 uncultured Chromatiaceae bacterium | reverse complement strand
CCTACGACCCGACGAATATTTTCGCGAAGATCCTGCGCGGTGAAATCCCCGCCCACAAGGTTTACGAGGACGAGTCGACGATTGCGATACTCGATGTGATGCCCCAGGCCGATGGGCACACTCTCGTGATCCCCAAGGCTGCAGCGGAAAACCTCATCGACCTGGATCCCTCGATGGCAGAAGCCGCAATCCGGGTGGGCCAGCGGGTGGCGCGGGCGGCGATGAAAGCATTCCAGCCGGCAGGTATCACGCTGATGCAGTTCAACGGGGCGGAGGCCGGCCAGACCGTCTTCCATTTTCACCTGCACGTGATTCCCCGGTACGCAGGGCAGCCTCTACGCTCCCACGGCCGCGGCTTTGCCGAACCCGCACTCTTGGAAGATCACACCGCGCGCCTTAAGGCCGTGCTGGCATCCCTGCCGTGAAACCGGCGAAGGCCGCCGCGATACCGAGCAGGACCTGCAGAAACACACTGCCGACGGCGGTACCCGGCTGGCCCGCCCGGAACAGCAGGAGGGTCTCCAGCGAGAAGGCCGAGAAGGTCGTGTAGCCCCCCAGCAGGCCGGTAACCAGCAGCAAGCGGGCCTCGGCGCCGAATACGGCGCGGGATTCGGCGAGCCCCATCAGCAGGCCGATCAGAAACGAGCCGGTGACGTTGACCACCAGGGTGCCAACGGGAAACGAAGCGGCAGCGCTTCCGCCCGAATCGTACAGGCGCTGCGCGATGCCGGTTACGGCGTAGCGCAGGACGGAGCCCACGGCGCCGCCAGAAGCCACCAGCAGGAGATCGCGGATGTTCACGGCGTCAGCCCCCGGGGCGCCGCCGTTACACCGGAGCCGCGGGATTGTCGGGCCTGCTTTTCCTTGCGCAGATTCCGGACCGCCTTGCGGAACAACATGCGCAGTTCACGCCCGTCACCCGGCGCTGCAGCCACACCGATGGCAACGGCCAGGCGCCGCATGGCGTAGTTGAAATCCTGCGTCCCCGAGTAAACGTCGTGACGAATCCGGTTAGCCACCGCTTCGGCAGCGGACTGCCCGCACCGGGGCAGAAGCACGACAAATTCGTCACCACCATAGCGGGCACAGAGATCGCCGGTTCGCGTGGCGCGCCGGATACTGGCCGCGACGGCGCACAGGGCGCGATCGCCCGCCTCGTGCCCGAAGCGGTCATTGATTTGCCCAAGCTGCTCCAGGTCGATCATCAGCAACGCACAGGGCGCGCCCTCCTGTTCCGCCCGCGAATACTCACTCTCGGCAAGCTTGCTGAAACTGCGCAAATTATAGAGGCCCGTCAAATCATCCAGGTCGGCGAGTCCACGGATCGTGCGCGTCGCCTGATCGAGGTTGCTCGCGAGGGCGCTGGTCAGGAAGGCGACCAGCAAGGTGGGCGCCATCTCCGCGAACAGCGCGATGAGCGGCGGCAGGGACAGGCCATCGACGCCATGGGCCAGGAAGCTGACCAGCAGTCTGGCAACGAGGATCACGAGCAGCAGCAGTCCGGTCATGCGACGCCCGAGCACCAGGGCTGCCGTCACAACCGGCAGCAGATAGAGATGGCTCAGCGGAGCCGCGCTCGTCCCCGCCTGCGCGATCAGCGCGGTAATGAACAGCACCATCGCAACGGTTTCAAAGATCAACCGGATGCGTGGCTGCCGCCGCAGCGACGGCACGAGGGGGCTCGCCAGCACAGCAACGCCGAAGATCAGGAGACTGAGAAACCAGACAGCAGAACTGGATATCGCGTCGCGGGCAACGAAATAGAACAGTGCAGTGACCAGCAGGAGCAGCAGCTGGACCTCTCGAACGCTGCGCGCAATACCCTGCAGGACGTCCATCGCGGATCAGGCTAGTGCGCGCTGGTCTGGAGGACCGGTTCGTTCTTCAGCAACCGTGCGGCCTGAAGCAGGGTAGCGCCAGGGTCACCCACGGGGAGATCGACATCAGGCGAAATTCCGAGCCCCTGGATCGACACACCGGACGGTGTGAAATAGCGGGAGGTTGTCAGCTTGATGGCGCGACCCTCCGATAACGGCATGACGGTCTGCACCGAGCCCTTGCCGAAGGTACGCGTGCCCGCGATTATCGCCCGATGATGCTCCTTAAGGGCGCCAGCCACGATCTCGGATGCGGATGCCGAACCGCCGTTAACCAGAACTACCAGTGGCGCGCCCGCCAGCAGGTCGCCCGGTACCGCCTCGTGCCGGAACGTCGCATCACGGGTTCGACCACTCGCCGTGACAATGAGCCCCCGTTCCAGAAAGCTGTCCGCAACTTCCACGGCCGCCTCGAGTACGCCACCTGGATTGTCGCGCAGGTCTAGCACGAGACCCTGAAGTCCATCGGCGGTTTTGCGGTTCAGCTCAACAATCGCCCGGCGCAGGTCCTTCGCCGTCGTGTCGGTAAACTGGGAAATGCGGACGTACCCATAGCCGGAGTCGAGCAGGCGCGAACGTACGCTATGTACTTCCACGGCGCTTCTCTGCAAATCGAAGGCCAATGGCTCTGCCTGGCCGTCCCGGGCGACAGTCAGCTGAACGCGGCTACCCGCTGGTCCGCGCATGCGCAAGATCGTCTGACTGATATTGCGATGGTCTACGGGCTCGCCATCAATGGTAAGAATTGTGTCACCTGACCTGATGTCGGCCCGATCTGCCGGAGTTCCTTCGATGGGGCTGACGACCACGATCTGGCCGTCGTCCGTCTGCACCTCCAGGCCGACTCCCGTGAAGGTGCCGCTCGTATTGATCCGAATCTCGTTGTACTCACGGGGATCCAGGTACTGAGAGTGCGGATCGAGTTCCGCGAGCATTCCACGCACTGCGTTGTCCATCAGCTGCCGGTCGGAGACCGGCTCGATGTACTCGCGTTTCACACGGTCGAGAATCTCAGCGAGCACCCGGGCGTCATCGGGCGGCAAGCCCGGCGGCTGTGCTCCGAGCGAAGGCACGGGCGCCGCGCCAAGCCTCGGGGGTGTGAAGCCAGCCAAAACCGCCCCACCGAGGGCAAGGGAGAACCCCAGCAGAACTCCGGCGAGCAACGGCAGTAAGCCTTTGACGGGCAACGGTTTCACGGTCTTCCAGGCGCCGTAATGGCCTTTGACAGTAGCACAGCGTCCGCAGACCTGGCATGGACTGGAACACAGTCTGCCAGCGAAGTGCGGTCAGCGGACCCACTGCCGCGGATTCAGGGGCTGGCCGTTGCGGCGCACCTCGAAATAAAGCGCCGCCCGGGACTGGCCGCCGGTGTCGCCGACATGCGCGAGAACGTCGCCTACGGCCAGCCGGTCCCCGACCTGGCGGGTCAGGTCCTGATTGTGGCCGTACAGGCTCAGATAGCCCCCGCCATGATCCAGCACCAGCAACATGCCAAGCCCGGGCAACCAGTCCGCGTACACGACCTTGCCGGACCGGATGGCACGCACGTCGCTGCCTGCGGCCGCCGCGATCAACACCCCGTCCCAGCGCATCTGGCCGCCTGCGCGCGGCTGTCCGAAATCCGCCAGCAGCCGGCCTTCCACTGGCCAGCGACCCTTGCCCAACGGCTTGCCGGGCGTCGGGGCTGCCAGGGGCTTGCCGGGCGCCGGCGCCGGGCGCCGGGCTTTTGCAGCCGCCCGTTCCAGCTCCCGCAGAACGCGCTCAAGTACAGCCGCCTGATCCCGTGCCCGGGTCAGTTGCTGCTTCTGGCCCTTCACCTGCGAGTCCAGGCTGGCAAGCACGGTTGAACGCTCCTGCCGCGAGCTGTTGAGTTGCGCCAGCTGCTGGCGCCGCAGGGCCTCCAGCGCCACCAGTGCGCTCTGCTGCTCCTCAACTGCCTGTCGATCCCGCTCGAGGGCCTCCAGGCTGGCCTGAATGGAACCGAGCAGTTCGCTGCGGCTGCGGGCGAGAAAGCCCAGCCAGGTCAGATGGCGCCCGAGCTCGGCCGGGTCCTGCTGATTGAAAATCGCCCTTACCCTCTCGCTGCCACCCGTAATGTGTGCAAGTCGAAGCTGTCCCGCCAGATCGGCACGCCGCTTCTCAAGCTCGGCGCGCGTGGCCTCGAGTTGCCGGGTGAGTGCCGCTAGCTGCCGTTCTCCTTCGGCCAGCTCCCGGCGGGTCGTGTTGAGTTCCTTGCGTACGCGCGCTGCAGCAGTCTCGGCATCGCGTAACTGGCGATCGAGCTGGCCCCGGCGGGTGAGATCCTGTCGATTCTGTTTTTCAAGGCCGCGGATACGGTCCTGCACGCGGGCAAGATCATTCTTGGTCTTGCCGGCCGCGTTCTTGCTCGTCTCCTGGGCCGCATGGAGCCCCGCTGGCAGGTACAGGAGTAGCGCTAAATTGAGGCAGATCAGCAATCGGGCCATCGTCCGGCCAGTTTAGGCCATGGTTATAATGCGCCGCCAGCCAGATCGGACCCCATGGACAAATTCCTCGAATTCGCTACCGCGAATCCCTACCTCGTAACCGCGACCGCGCTCGTGCTAATCGCCGTCGTGGCGTTTGAACTCCGATTGCGCGCCCGCGCCAGCTTCGAAGTCTCGGTTACGGAGACTGTCCGGATGATCAATAGCGGCGCCACCGTCGTGGACGTGCGGGACGCCACCCGGTTCGCAGCCGGACATATCGTCGATGCCGTGAATATCCCGCCCGCGGAACTCGTCAAAGGCGAGGAGGGCAAGATCAAGAAGAAGCGCGCCGTAGTCGTGGTGTGCGACAACGGCACCGAAAGCGTCCAGTGCGCCCGCAAACTCCGGGCGGCTGGCTTCGATGGCGCTTTCAGTCTCGGTGGCGGTCTGGACGGCTGGCAGCGCGACAATCAGCCGCTGGTCAGCGCCAAGCGCTGATTCCGGACGAACTCGATGGCTGGCAGCCTGGACGTGGAGATGTATGCAAACTCCTGGTGCCCATACTGCGCGGCGGCGCGAGCCTTGCTCGGCAAGAAGCTCGCCCGCGTTACCGAAATCGATATCGAGCAGTTCCCCGAACGGCGTGCCGAGATGATCGCGCGGTCTGGCCGCTATTCCGTGCCGCAGATCTTCGTTGGCACCACCCACGTGGGTGGCTTCGACGACCTGGCCGCAATGGAGCGGGCGGGCACGCTGGACCCGCTCTTGCAGTCCAACCAATAGGAAACGATAGATTTCATGACCGAGTCTCCAACCAACGACCAGGCTACCGGCGCCAATGGCGCTGCGAACGGTGCTCCCGGAACTACTCAGCGGGTGTTCGGGCTTCGGCAGCTCTATGTGAAGGACCTGTCCTTCGAATCGCCGAATACCCCGGCGATCCTTACGGAAACCGGGCTCGACCCGGAAATCAAGCTGAACCTGCGCACATCGCACCGGGATCTGGGAAACGGCTTGTCGGAAGTGGTGCTGCACGTGTCGGTGCACGCAATGGCTGGCCAGCGGACCGTGTTTCTCATCGAACTGGAGCAGGCCGGAACATTTGTAATCAACGGCTTTTCACCGGAAGAAGTCCGCGCGATCCTCGGGATTTCCTGTCCCAATGCGCTGTTTCCCTACGCTCGGGAAACCATCTCGTCGGCCGTCCAGCGCGGCGGCTTCTCGCCGCTGCTGCTACAACCTATCGATTTCACGGCGCTCGTTGCCAAGGCTCAGGGCCAGGCCAGCACCCCCATAGGCGCGTCACCAGCGGGCCGGGCGTAGCGGAACCCGCGTGTTCGACGGATGACAGCCGTAACAACGCCGTCACCAATCGCGGTGCTGGGCGCCGGGTCCTGGGGCACGGCACTGGCCGTGCAGCTCGGGCGCAGCGGCCAGCCCGTCAGCCTGTGGGGCCGGAATACACCCGAGTTGCGTGAGGTTGGCGCCGAACGCACCAATCGACGCTATTTGCCCGGCGTCGCACTTCCGGACTGCGTGCGTATCGATCCGGATCTGCAAAACGTCGTTCGGACTCATCGTGACCTGCTCGTGTGCGTGCCCAGTCACGCCTTCCGGTACACGCTGGCGGCAACCCGCCCTGACCTTGCAGAAGGCGCTCGTGTCGCCTGGGCCACCAAAGGTTTCGAGCGCGGCAGCGGCCAGCTGCCCCACGAAGTGGCGGTGGCAGAGCTCGGCCGGGATGTGCCGGTGGCCGTCCTCTCAGGTCCTACCTTCGCCAGGGAAGTCGGGGCGGGCCTGCCGACAGCGATGACCGTGGCCGCCAGGGATCCCGCGTTTGCCACCGAACTCGCGGCCCGTCTGTCACATCACAAGTTCCGCGCCTACACCTCCAGCGACATTATCGGCGTCGAGGTGGGCGGGGCGGTGAAGAATGTCCTGGCCATTGCCGCCGGCATCTCGGATGGCCTCGGCTTTGGCGCCAACACCCGTGTCGCGCTTATCACCCGGGGACTTGCAGAGATGACGGCGCTTGGCGTCGCACTGGGTGCCCGCGCGGTGACCTTCATGGGCCTGTCGGGCATGGGGGACCTCGTCCTCACCTGCACCGACAACCAGTCACGCAATCGCCGTTTCGGTCTCGCCATTGCCCATGGCAAGTCTGCAGCGGATGCCGCGCGGGACATCGGTCAGGTGGTCGAGGGTCAGTTCGCGGCAACAGCGGTACGGGCCGTCGCCCAGCGCCTGAACCTCGAGATGCCCATCTGCGAGCAGGTTTACCGGGTACTGGAAAAGAATCTCCCGCCACAGGATGCCGCCATGGCGCTCCTGGCGCGTGGCCTGGGACCCGAGTAACGGTCGACTTCCGTCAGGCGAACCCCTGCTGACGCCAGGCCTCGTAGACAATCAGTGCCGCGGCATTGGACAGGTTCAGGCTGCGCGCCGTGGTGCGCATTGGAATGCGGAGCACTTGTTCCGCGGGCATTTTCTCGAGCAGCTCCACCGGCAGGCCACTGCTCTCCGGACCCAGCAGAAAGGCATCACCACTGGCAAATGCGGGATCGGTGTAGGCTCGCGTGCCGCGAGTCGACAGGGCATAGGTCCGCGGCTCACCAAGGCTGGCGAGGCAATCGATCAAACTGTCGTGCTGCCGGACCGTGGCCCATTCATGGTAGTCGAGGCCGGCGCGGCGCAGTTGTGCGTCGTCGAGGCTGAATCCCAGCGGCTTTACCAGGTGAAGCGCGGTCCCGGTGTTGGCGCAGAGGCGTATGATATTGCCCGTGTTCGGAGGGATCTCCGGGCGAACCAGAATCAGATTGAACACAGTCGTGTCTGACGCCTCCACCACTGACTCAGCCCTGCTCGCCAGCACGTTCTGCGGGCTGCCCTTTGCATCACCCATTGTGCTGCTTTCGGGATGCGTCGGCTTTGGGGAAGAATACACACGAGTGGCAGGCTTCTCGAATCGGGACGCCGGGGCCATCGTGCTCAAGGGCACAACGCTGCATCCTCGCCTCGGCAATGAGCCGCACCGTATTGCCGAAACGCCGATGGGCATGTTGAACGCGATCGGCCTGCAGAATCCCGGGGTAGAGGCCGTCGTCAGCCGGATATTGCCCACGCTGGATTTCAGTGAAACCCGCTTCATTGCCAATGCCTGCGGCTCGACGATTGATGAGTACGTGGAGGTCTGCCAGCGCTTCGATAACTCACCTATCGACGCGATCGAGATCAATATCAGTTGTCCGAACGTCAAGGAAGGCGGTGTGGCCTTCGGCAATTACCCGGACGTGTCGGCCCGCGTTGTGGCGGCCTGCCGGAAGGCGACGAAGAAGCCCCTGATCACCAAGCTCTCCCCGAACCAGACGGACATCCGGGAGAACGCCCGGCGCTGCATTGAGGCCGGGACAGATGCGTTCGCGGTCATCAATACGCTCATGGGCATGGCCGTCGATATCGAGAAGCGGCAGCCGGTACTCGCCAACATCCAGGGGGGGCTGTCGGGCCCGGCTATCAAGCCGATTGCCCTGCTCAAGACCTGGCAGGTTTACCAGGAGGCGGGGCCCCACAAGGTGCCGATCATCGGCCAGGGGGGCATCACGACGGCCAGCGACGCCCTTGAGTTTTTGCTCGCCGGCGCCTCCGCCGTGGGGGTCGGCACCGCCCTCTTCTACGACCCGCTGGTGTGCGCGAAGATCAACGCCGGGATCGCGGACTACCTGCGCCGGCACGGCATTGCTGGCGTCGGCAAGCTGGTCGGTACCTTAGCGACAGGCGGTGGAACCGGGACACGGAAAATCGCCGTCGAGTCGGGTGCCGCAGGCTAACTGTCGACTCTAGTGCAGATATTGTGTCGTTTACTGATAATATCAACGTCATTATTATAAACAGTAGCTTGCGAGCGATCCTGCTACTCCAGCCCGTGCTCCCGGATCTTGCGAGCAAGGGTATTCCTTCCCCAGCCAAGCAGCTTCGCCGCATCCTGCCGGTGCCCTTGGGCATGGGCCAAAGCAGCCGTAATCAGGGTCCGCTCGAACTCAGGTAACGCGGTGTCGAGCAGCGGCTTGCCGCCTTTGATCTGCAGGGCGCCTTCCGCCCAATGGGACAGTCGCAGCGACCAGTCGGCAGTGCTGCTACGGTTGCCGGCCTGGCCCCCCAGTTCATCAGGAATGTCTTCCGGACGAATCTCGGCGCCGGGCGCCGTGACGGTCAGGCGACGGCAGGCATTGACCAGCTGACGCACGTTTCCTGGCCAGTCGAAACTGACGAGAAAACTCAGGGCCTCGGGCGCCAGGCGCTTCGACCGGGCGCCGAGCTCCCGGGCTGCTTCCCGCAGGTAGTAGTCCAGCAGCAGCGGAATGTCGTCCCGGCGTTCCCGAAGCGGTGGTGTGACCAGGTGCATGACATTGAGCCGGTGGAAGAGATCCTCGCGGAATCTTCCTGACTGAACAGCTTCGGGCAGCTCCTGGTTGGTGGCAGCGATGACCCGGACGTCCACCTTGATGGGGACCTGGCCTCCAACCCGGTAGAACTCCCCTTCCGCGAGGACGCGCAGCAAGCGGGTCTGCAGGGCGGGCGACATGTCGCCAATCTCATCGAGAAACAGCGTGCCGCCGTCGGCCTGCTCGAAGCGGCCAATCCGACGGCTGTCGGCGCCGGTGAATGCGCCACGTTCATGACCAAACAGCTCGGTCTCGAGCAGTTCCGATGCGATCGCCGTCGTGTTGAGTGCGATGAACGGTTGCTGGGCGCGCGGACTGTGCTCGTGTAGCGCCCGGGCGACCAACTCCTTGCCGGTACCCGACTCTCCCGTAATCAGCACGGTCATGCTCGAGCGCGACAACCGGCCGATCGTGCGGAATACGTCCTGCATGGCGGGCGCACGACCAATCATCGTTGGCACGGGCCGGTCCACCTCCACCTGTCCGCCGGCAGTGCGCGGGCCGAAGCGGGCAGCGCGCCGGACCAGCGCCACCGCATCATCCACGTCGAAGGGCTTCGGCAGGTATTCGAAGGCTCCGCCCTGGTATGCCGCCACCGCGCTCTCGAGGTCCGCGTGCGCGGTAATCACGATGACCGGAAACGAGTAGCCCTCCCTAACCAGCTGGCGCATGGCCTCCATGCCGTCGATACCCGGCATGCGCACGTCGGAGATCAAAACGTCCGGCTGCTCGGTCTTCAGGGCTTCGAAAAGGTTTTCCGCTGACTCGAAGATGCGAGTATTCATGCCCTCGTTGGTAAGTGCACGGTCGAGCACCCAGCGCACGGACGCATCGTCGTCCACTACCCACACGGATAGTTCGCGGGCGCTCACGGAGACTCCGGTGCCGGCACACCGAACGGCAGGCGGACGGTGAATATGGTCTTGCCGGGGCGGGACTGAAACTCGATCAGGCCCCCGTGCCGACTGACCAGGTCCTGTGAGATTGGTAAGCCGAGCCCGGTGCCATCGGGCCTCCCCGTGACCAGCGGGTAAAAAATCGACTCAGCCAGTTCGGCTGGGATTCCCGGGCCATCGTCTTCAATCTCGATGCTGAGAACCAGCTTGTGCCTGACAGCGCCGATCGGGAAATTCGTCAGGGCCCGGGTGCGAAACAGGACATGACCAATTGATCCGACCGACTGCAGGGCGTTCCGCGCAATATTGAGCAGCGCCTGGATGAGCTGATCGGGGTCGGCGGATAACGGGGGCAGGCTGGGGTCATAGTCACGAAACAGCTGCACGGCTTCGTGTCGCTCGCTCGCAATCAGTCCGACGACCCGCTCAAGCACCTCGTGCACGTTTACATCCTGACGCTGCGGGCGCTGCACAGGCCCGAGCAGGTTGTCGGTCAGGGAAGTCAGGCGATCCGCTTCGCCAATGATGATCCGGGTGAACTCTCGCAGCTCGGGGGTCGGCAACTCGCGCTCCAGCAACTGCGCGGCGCCGCGTAACCCCCCAAGAGGATTGCGGATCTCGTGCGCCAGCTGCCGGATCATGCGGCGACTGGCCTCCCGCTGGGCGATGAGGGCGTGCTCGCGATCGATCTGGCGCCAATGCGTGGCATCCGACAGCTCCACGATCACGCGACGACCGGCGCCGGGAGCCGGTGAAACGTGGCACGCGACCTCAATCGGTGTCTCGCTCTTGTGGGCGGCCGTGATGCTGATCATCTGGCCGAATATCTCGCCGTCGGCGGCCGTGCGCCGGACCAGTTCGTCCAGCTGACGGACGTTCGGAAGTAATGACTGCAGCGTTCGGCCCAGGCTGTGTCGTGCGCTGACTCCGAGCAGATCCTCGGCGCCGGCATTGAAATAGACGACGGCGCCGTCGGGTTCGACGATCAGTACGGCTGTGGACAACCCGCCGAGAATATCGGCCGGCAGAGGCGCCGGAGTGGCGCCAGCGGAGCTGGCTACGGACGCCGGACTGGAAGCTGTACTGGGCGCTGCGCTGGAGCCGGGGCGGCGGTTGAGGTCTGACGCACGAAGAACCGGCTCACCGGACTTGAGATCAGCGTTCTCCCCGACGCGTCCACCGCGTCCACCTGCAACGCGTGCTCGCCCCGGAACACCTCCGAGAATCTGGTCTGGGTTGCGCCCGGTTTCGCCGCCATCATCCGGCCGTCCAGACGGAACTGGAGGGCGTGCCCCGGCTGCAGTTCCGGCTGCACCGCCGCCGCGACGTCTAGTTGGCCCTCGATATTCCACAGTACCTGTTCCTGCGTCGGCCTCGTTATGGTCAGCGACTGGTATCCCGTGATTGCTGCTGGTGACTCGTCGTTACGAGCCTGCGTACTGACGTTAGAACTGCCACTACTGGCTGAACTTCTGGCAGGGGGGCTGACCGTGATCGTGATCCGTTCGGCGCCCGCTTGCGGCCGGTCGGAGTAGTGCGCCTGGCCGTCGGCATCAACCCATCGATAGACGTCGGCGGAAGCGAGTGCCAGGGCGAGAAAAACGAAAAGGGTTTGCATTTCCGAAGCATACGCCCCCGTTTTCAGGGCAACCAGCGCCCGGTACACAGTGTGCACCGGGCGCTGCCAGCTGCCGTTATGTCACAAGCTGTAATACAGCTCGAACTCAAGCGGGTGCGTGGCCATGCGGACTCGTGTGAGCTCTGCCATCTTGAGTGAAATGTAGGCATCGATCAGGTCGTCACTGAACACGTTCCCGGCCTTGAGGAAATCCCTGTCTTTGTCGAGGGATTCCATCGCCTGCTCCAGCGAGAAGCAGACTTTCGGAATCCTGGCGTCTTCCTCTGGCTCCAGATCGTAGAGATCCTTGTCCATCGCATCGCCGGGGTTGAGCTTGTTCTGGATGCCGTCGAGTCCCGCCATCATCATCGCGGCAAAGGCGAAATACGGGTTCGCCGTGCTATCCGGGAAGCGCACTTCGATGCGCCGACCCTTCGGGTTTGAGATGAAAGGAATGCGAATCGACGCCGAGCGATTGCGAGCCGAGTACGCCAGCATCACCGGCGCCTCGAAGCCCGGCACCAGGCGCTTGTAGCTGTTGGTACTGGGATTGGTCAGCGCATTGATCGCCTTGGCGTGCTTCAGGATGCCCCCGATGTAGTACAGCGCGGTCTGCGACAGCCCGCCGTAGAGGTCACCGGTGAACAGGTTCTTGCCACCTTTCGCCAGGGACTGGTGCACGTGCATGCCACTGCCGTTGTCGCCCACGAGCGGCTTCGGCATGAAAGTCGCGGTCTTGCCGTAGCCGTGCGCCACGTTCTGGACCACGTACTTCAGGATCTGCACCTCGTCACCCTTCTTCACGAGGCTGCCGAACTTTACGCCGATCTCGCACTGACCGGCCGTGGCAACTTCGTGGTGATGCACTTCGACGCCAAGTCCCATCTCTTCGAGCGTGAGACACATCTGCGAGCGGATATCCTGCAGGGAATCCACCGGCGGAACAGGGAAATAGCCGCCCTTGATGAACGGTCGATGGCCAGTATTGCCATTCTCGTATTCCTTGCGGGAGTTCCACGCGCCCTCTTCGGAGTCGATCCGGTAGAACGAGCCGTGCATGTCATTGCCGAAACGCACGTCGTCGAAAATGAAGAATTCATTCTCCGGGCCGAAAAACGCCTGGTCAGCAATACCCGTGGACTTGAGATACGTCTCGGCGCGCTTGGCTGTCATTCGCGGGCAACGGGTGTAGCCCTGCATGGTCGATGGCTCGTAAACGTCACACCGGAGATCAACGGTGGTGTCTTCCATGAAGGGGTCAATGACGATGGTGGATGCATCGGGCATCAACACCATGTCGGACTCCTGAATGCCCTTCCAGCCAGCAATCGAGGAACCGTCAAACATCTTGCCGTCTTCAAAGAAACTGGCATCGACGGTGTGTGAAGGGATTGTCAGATGCTGCTCTTTGCCGCGGGTATCGGTGAAACGCAGATCGACAAACTTGACCTCTTTCTCCTTCAGGAGATTCAGTGCTTCGGCGGGCGTCGTCATGTCGGCTCCTTGCAAAATTGGTCGAAACAGGTTGGCTGGTAACGCCCGGCGTGGTCGGTTATTCGGGCCGACTTTGTCGAGGGTCCGTTGGTTATTCTGAGCGGCGTCAGCAGCAGCGCCCTATCCTATTGCAATCCCTGTGCCAAAAGCGAGGGGAATACAAGTGCTTGTAAACACTAAGGAAGTAGCGGGTGCCTGTAGAGCAAATGCATTGTTACAGTGCGCCACTGCCCACCGCCGCACCATAGATGTGCAAGCCGGCGGGTTTGGTAGCGCCCCCGCACGGCCGGATTACCGGTCTGACGATCGACGCTATACTGCGCCGCCCCCGCTCTCGGAATTCCCGCTTGACGCAGGCTAGACGCCCCCTGACGTTCCAGGAACTGATCCTGGCGTTGCAGCGCTACTGGGCTGACCAGGGCTGCGTCATCCTGCAGCCGTACGATATGCCTATGGGCGCCGGAACGTTCCACGCAGCCACCTTTTTACGCTCAATTGGGCCTGAACCGTGGAGCGCGGCGTACGTTCAACCGAGCAGGCGCCCGACGGACGGGCGCTACGGCGAAAATCCGAACCGCTTGCAGCACTACTACCAGTTTCAGGTGGTGATCAAGCCGTCACCGCTGGATATCCAGCAAGTCTATCTGGATTCCCTGCGCACCCTCGACATCGACCCCCTGGTGCACGACATCCGCTTCGTCGAGGACAACTGGGAGTCGCCATCTCTTGGCGCGTGGGGCCTCGGCTGGGAAGTCTGGCTAAATGGTATGGAAGTTACCCAGTTCACTTATTTTCAGCAGGTCGGCGGCCTGGATTGCCGGCCAGTGACGGGCGAAATCACCTACGGCCTGGAGCGCATTGCCATGTACCTCCAGGGTGTCGCCAGCGTCTACGATCTGACCTGGACCGATGGGCCGCTTGGCCGTGTCAGCTACGCTGATGTGTTTCACCAGAACGAAGTGGAAATGTCCCGCTACAACTTTGAGGCCGCCGACACGGGCGTACTGGTACCCCGCTTCGATGCTGCGGAACGGGCTTGTCGCAGCCTCATCGAGGCGGGACTGACGCTGCCGGCCTACGAGCAGATCCTCGATGCATCGCACACCTTCAACCTGCTCGACGCCCGGCGCGCAATTTCGGTAAGCGAGCGCCAGCGATACATCCTGCGCGTACGGGAGATGGCACGAACGGTGGCCCAAGCCTATTACGACAGCCGTGCTGCATTGGGCTTTCCGATGCTCGCGGCGCACTGAACGCCGGCAGGCGGTCCTGTATCAGCATGTCAGCAACTGCAGATTTTCTCGTTGAGATTGGCACGGAGGAGTTGCCGCCCAAATCGCTAGCTGCTCTGGAACGGGCCTTTTCCGGGCATATACAGGAGGCGTTGCGCAGCGCCGGCCTCGGCTACACCAACTTAAGCTCGTTCGCCACCCCGCGCCGACTGGCTGTGCTGATCAGCGATCTGCAATGTGAGCAACCTCTGCAGAAAGTGGAGAAACGCGGCCCGCCTGTCGCCGTGGCATTTGCTGCCGACGGGTCACCAACCCGGGCGGCCGTGGCCTTTGCAGAAGGTTGTGGCGTACCAGTTGAAACCCTGGCACGCGTGGAAACCGCGAAGGGTGCCTGGTTATTTCACAGCGCCGATGCACCCGGCCAGCCGGCGGCCGAGCTGCTACCGGTCATCGTAAACGCATCTTTAGCAGCACTCCCAATACCTCGACGGATGCGCTGGGGTAGCTCCGACGTGCAATTCGTACGACCCGTGCACTGGGTCGTGATGCTGCTGGGCGATGCGGTACTCCCGACCCCGGTGCTCGGCATCACGCCGGGCCGCGAGACTCGCGGGCATCGCTTCCACGCACCACACGAACTGCGCATCGTGAAACCGGCGGACTACGCGGCGTTGCTGGCAGGTCACGGCAAGGTGATTCCGGAATTCCAGGTGCGACGTGACCGTGTCCAGCAGCTCGCTGATGCGGCGGCGCGGGCGGTAGGTGGCGAGGCGGTCTACAGCCAGGATCTTCTCGACGAGGTCACAGCGCTGGTCGAGTGGCCGGTGGCGATTACGGGTAGCTTCGATCCGAAATTCTTGCGCTTGCCGGAAGAAGTACTGACCGCGACGCTACAGGGCCATCAGCGGTATTTCCCGGTCCGCAATGCCGAAGGCCGTTTAATGTCGCAATTTATCACCACAGCCAACCTGGAGAGTCGTGAACCCGACCAGGTCCGACAGGGGAACGAGCGTGTGATTCTGCCGCGGTTGTCCGACGCCGCATTCTTCTGGGACCAGGATCGCAAAGTGTCCTTGTTGGCTCGTGTGGAGCGCCTCGGGACGGTCGTGTTTCAGCACGGTCTCGGCAGCGTCCTGGACCGCTCGCAACGCGTAGCAACACTTGGCGGTGAAATTGCCGGATCCCTTGGCTACGACCGACCTACCGTTCTGCGCGCCGCCCTGCTGGCGAAGGCTGACCTGCTGACGCAAATGGTAGGCGAGTTCCCGGAGCTTCAGGGCCGCATGGGCTTTCACTACGCCACTCACGATGGCGAACCGGCTGCGGTAGCGACTGCGATCGAGGAGCAGTATCTGCCGCGCCACGCGGGCGATCGCCTGCCGGTAACGGCGGCTGGCCGCGCTCTGGCAATCGCCGACCGTGCTGATCTACTGGCGGGCGTGTTTGCTCTCGGAAAGCGGCCGACAGGCAACAAGGATCCTTTTGGCTTGCGGCGCGCGGCGCTTGGCCTGTTGCGAATCCTGGTCGAAGACGGCGTGGATCTGGATCTGCCCGCACTGCTGGCCAGAGCAATCGCTCTGCAGCCGGCCGCGGTGAAGGATGCGCCAGCGCTGGCGGCAGAATTGCATGACTTTATCGTCGAGCGCGCTCGCGCCTGGTATCTCGATGGCCTGGCTCCCGGGCTGCCGGCCGGCGCGGTTACGGCCGAAACGTTCGAGGCCGTCCGGCTTCGTCGCCCAAACTCACCGGTGGACTTTCATGCGCGCCTGCTGGGAGTCCACTCGTTTATGGAGTTGCCGGAAGCGGAGAGTCTGGCCGTGGCCAACAAGCGCATCGCCAATATCCTGCGTACAGCCGGGACCGGCGGTCACGACGTCGACCCGGCAGTGTTCGAAGCTCCCGAGGAGCGCACGCTGCACGCCGCGGTCGAGAAGGTCACCAAAACGCATCGGCAGCACCTTTCCCGCCGGGACTACCAGCAAGCCCTGCAGGGGCTCGCGGCGCTCAAGTCTCCGGTCGATGCCTTTTTCGAAGCCGTCATGGTCATGGCCGATGACATGGCGCTGCGGAACAACCGCCTGGCCCAGTTACGCCGCCTGCGCGAACTGTTCCTGGACGTGGCGGACTTGTCCTGCCTGTCCACCGCCAGTAATTAAGGTTGCCGGGCAGTCCCGGACTGATGACCAGGACTATGCCAGCTCGCCTGATCGTTCTGGACAGGGACGGCGTTATCAACCGTGAGTCGAGCCATTTCATACGAAGCCCTGCTGAGTGGCTACCGCTTCCGGGCAGCATTCAGGCGATTGCCGATTTGACAGCAGCCGCTTTTTCAGTGGTTGTAGCCACCAATCAGTCGGGCGTCGGGCGGGGCCTGTTCACGGCCGAAACGCTTTCAGCCATACATGCTCGCATGACGGGCGCCATTGAAGTTGCCGGTGGCCGGCTTGCCGGGATCTTCGTCTGCCCTCATCGGCCTGAGGACGGCTGCGAGTGCCGGAAGCCGCGACCGGGGTTGATGCGACAAGTCGAAGCGCACTTTGGCGCGCCCCTTCGCGGCCAACCCGTCATCGGGGATTCACACCGCGATCTGGAGGCCGCCTGGACGGTCGGCGGGCGGGCAATACTCGTGCGCACCGGCAATGGTGCGGCCACAGAGGGTCGGCTGGTCGCCGATGCGCCGGTTGAGGTATTTACGGATCTGGCCGCTGCCGCGGCAGCGCTGATCGCCGAGACGCAGGAACCCTGATGCTCGTCCGGTCGGTCATTCTTACCGTCCTCATGTTCCTGAGCGTGTTGCCGTGGAGCATTGTTATCGTCGCCGGTCGCCTGTCGGGCTACCCCGCTTCGTACGCCCTGGTGGTTGCCTGGATACGCGGCGCTTTCTGGCTGATGGACAAGCTCTGCCATCTCAATTTTCGCGTCGAAGGTAGCGAAAACATTCCGACACAGAACTCCGTGGTGCTGCTCAAGCACTCGTCTGCATACGAAACACTGGTGCAGTTTCTTGTCTTTCCACGCCAATGCTGGGTCGTAAAGTACGAGTTGCTCTGGGCACCGTTCCTTGGCTGGGCGGTTGCCGCGATCAGGCCCATCGCCATCAATCGCGGCGCCGGCCAGCAGGCCGTTGCGCAAGTGCTCGCCAAGGGCAAGGCACGGCTCGCGGAGGGGCACTGGGTAATGGTTTTTCCGGAGGGCACTCGAATGGCCCCGGGTGAAACCCGCCGCTACGGGCTCAGCGGCGTACTGCTGGCGCAGGCAGCAGGCCGGCTACTGGTCCCCGTGGCCCACGATGCGGGCGACTACTGGCCGCGCCGGGGCTTGCGCAAGCGCCCCGGTACCGTGACGTTCCGTGTTGGCCCGCCGGTTGATCCGGCCGGCCGGAACCCTCGTCAGGTCAACGAAGAGATCCAGGCCTGGGTCGAGGCCCAGGTAGCCGAACTGCGGAGGGGTATTTCCCGCTCCTAGATATCGAGGTTCTCCGCGGCCAGCGCATTGCGTTCGATGAATTCGCGGCGGGGCTCGACCTGATCGCCCATCAGCGTGGTAAAGACTTCATCGGCAGCCACGGCGTCTTCGATCCGAACCTGCATCAGCCGCCTGGTCTCGGGATTTACCGTGGTCTCCCAGAGTTGCTCCGGATTCATTTCACCGAGGCCCTTGTAGCGCTGGATGCTCTGGCCACGCCGCGCCTCGGCCATGAGCCATTCCATGGCTTCGCGAAAACTCGTGACGTCCCGACGCTGCTCGCCCCGAGCCACGCTGCCGTCGGGGCCAACCAGTCCCTGCAGACTGTTAGCGAGGTCGGCAATCTTCCGGTACTCGGGTGAGTCAAAGAAGCGCAGCGGCAGCTCCGTACGTTCTTCAACACCGTGTCGGGCACGACGAATACCGAAGCCCTGGACGCCCTCGTCGTTCGCCATCAGCTCGACGCAATACACCATGCGATCCGGGTTGATGGCCTCACCGAGCGCCGCTTGCAGCTTTGCAGCCCAGTTGGCCATCCAGCTGCGATCCGCATAGCGCGAAGCCTCGATTTCCGGCTGGAGCAGCAATTGTTCAAGGATCCGACTGTCGTATCGGCGTGCCAGCCGCTGGATGACGGCAGTTACCAGCACGAACTTCTCCGCAAGGCTGCGCAGTGCATCGCCCTGCAGTGGTGCGTCCGTCGCGTTCGCGTGCAGGGCGGCGTTGTCGAGCGCGGACCGGAGCAACAGGGAGTTAAGTTCGGCGTCGTCTTTGACGTAGATTTCCTGCTTGCCTCGCTTCACTTTGTACAACGGCGGCTGTGCGATGTAGATATGCCCGCGCTCAACGAGCGCAGGCATCTGCCGGTAGAAGAAGGTCAGCAGCAGGGTGCGGATGTGGGAGCCGTCGACATCCGCATCCGTCATGATGATGATCCGGTGGTAGCGTAGCTTGTCCGGATCGAAGTCTTCGCGGCCGATGCCACAACCCAGCGCGGTGATCAGGGTGCCGACTTCCGCTGAGGCAAGCATCTTGTCGAAGCGCGCCTTTTCGACGTTCAGGATCTTGCCCTTGAGGGGCAGTACCGCCTGTGTGCGCCGGTCCCGGCCCTGCTTCGCGGAACCACCTGCCGAGTCTCCCTCAACCAGGAACAACTCAGACAACGCCGGATCCTTTTCCTGACAGTCAGCGAGCTTGCCGGGCAACCCGGCGATGTCGAGAGCACCTTTACGTCGGGTCATTTCTCGTGCCTTGCGGGCCGCTTCGCGTGCACGGGCCGCATCGATCAGCTTCCCCGCGATAATCTTGGCCTCTGCGGGGTGCTCAAGCAGGTAGGATTCAAGGAACCCACCGACGGCGGACTCGACGGCGGCTTTTACCTCCGAAGAGACCAGCTTGTCCTTGGTCTGCGAGGAGAATTTCGGGTCGCCTAACTTCACCGAGAGTACGGCTGTGAGACCTTCACGAGCGTCGTCGCCGGTGGTCGCCACTTTTTCCTTGCGGCTGCTGAGTTCTTTCTCGATGTAAGTGTTCAGCGTGCGGGTCAGCGCCGCACGGAAACCGGAGAGATGCGTTCCACCATCCTTCTGCGGGATGTTGTTGGTGTAGCAGAACATGTTCTCCTGGTAGCCGTCGTTCCACTGCAGGGCACACTCCACGAGAATTTCATCGACGCTACGGCTGAAGTGGAGGACGGAACCGTGAATCGGTGTCTTGTTGCGGTTCAGGTGCTCTACAAACGCGCGGATACCGCCCTCGAACTCGAAGATATCTTCCTGTCCGTCCCGTTCGTCCACCAGGTGGATACGCACGCCCTGGTTCAGGAATGACAGTTCGCGCAGCCGCTTGGCGAGAATGTCGTAGTGGAACTGGATGTTGGTGAAGATTGCCGGGCTCGGAGAGAAGCGGATCACCGTGCCGCGACGCTTGGTCTCACCGGTTATGGTCAGCGGAGCTTCGGGTTCGCCAAGGCGATAGCGTTGCTGGTGCGACTGGCCGTCGCGGTAAATCGTGAGGTCCAGGGTCTCGGAGAGTGCATTAACAACCGATACACCAACGCCGTGCAGGCCGCCGGCGACCTTGTAGGAGTTGCTGTCGAACTTACCGCCGGCGTGCAGGACGGTCATGATGACCTCGGCGGCCGACTTGCCTTCTTCCGGGTGCATATCGACCGGAATGCCGCGGCCATCGTCAGTGACCGTTATGGATTCATTGGCGTGAATCGTGACCGTGACGTTGGTACAGAATCCGGCGAGCGCTTCGTCGATGGAATTATCGACGACCTCGAAAACCATGTGATGGAGTCCCGTTCCGTCATCGGTATCACCGATGTACATGCCCGGTCGTTTACGAACGGCGTCAAGACCCTTTAAGACCTTGATATTACTGGAGTCGTAGCGCTCTGTATCGACCATGAAAGACCCCGAATGGCAAGCCGGAAATTATAGCAAAATCCGCACCTCAGCATGTTCCACGTGAAACACCCGGGCACCCTCCGGAAGAGTCAGCCCGGCCGGATCCAGAGACGTGACGAAGGCCTGGGCTGGCGCCTCGGCGACAGCGGCGAGGAGGCGCGTCAAGTGCTCCCGATCCAGATCCGCGCCGGGTTCGTCGAGCAGAAGAACCACGGTCTGCTCTCGGCTCCGCGCAACCAGGTCAATCTGTGCCAACGTTAGCGTAGCGGCGACGAGCTTCTCCTGCCCCCGCGAAACCGTGTCACGCGCTCGGCGTGCGCGAATCGCGATCCGGAAGTCCGCTCGGTGGGGGCCGACGGTGCTGGTGGCCATCTGCAAGTCGCGGTCCCTGCTCCCGGCCAAGGCCTCGGCCAAACTGGTTCCGTCGCCCCAGCCTGAGTGGTAACTCAATTCGACCTCGGACCCCAGCAGACGCTCGCTGGCTTTTTGCACATCCGGTTGGAGCAGGTCCAAAACGCGACGCCGGCAGGCGTCCACAACCTCCCCGTCGGCGATCAAGCTGTCGTCCCAGTGCCAGGCTGCGGCAGTACCTCGGGCCCGGAGCGCGGCATTTCGCTGCTGCAACGCTCTACGATAGCGCTGCCAAGCGGGAAGAAAGGAGTGTTCCACGTGGAACACTCCCCAGTCGAGAAATTGGCGGCGACCCGCCGGGGGGCCGCTGACCAACTGGTGACTGGCGGGATCCAAGATCTGCACCGGCAGAGCACGCGCCAGGTCAGCACGCGTCCCAGGCGATCCGTCCACCCGAATGGACAGCCCATCCGAACGCGAAACCTCAAGGCCCACGCGAGCGGTCAGACCGACCCCCAACCGAGCAAAAAGCGTGCACCGGTCCGCCTGAAACCGAATCGTCATCTCGGACCTGGCCGCGCGGAACGAAGCTCCGCGCCCCAAAAAGTAGAGCGCCTCCAGCAGGCTGGTCTTTCCAGAACCGTTCCCGCCCGCAATCAGGTTAAAACCAGGCCCGGGTTCCAGGCTGGCGGATTCGAAGCAGCGAAAAGACCCGAGCTGGACCTCGGCGATGACCGGGGTCGGGTCAGCCGGCCTC
>CAZPNN010000316.1:0-6338 GCA_964587605.1 uncultured Chromatiaceae bacterium | reverse complement strand
CGTCGGCTACACGCCCATAGGCACCGGCTGCCGTTACCAGTAAGCCGCCTTTCCCCGGGCCGGGTACACTGCCCGGGTGGAATCAGCGACCCTCGTTACCCTCATTTTCTGCCTGACCGCCCTCGCCGGTGGTCTGGCCGGCGGTCTGGCACTCGGCTGGCTCATTGCAAGCCGGCCGAAAGCCGTGTTCGAGGAACGTGCCCGCCTGCTGGCGCACCAGGTGGAGCAGGCCCGGGCGGCGGCGGCGGCGGCCGAGACGGAGGCCGCCGAAAAGGCGCGCCACCTCGCCGCCACGCTGGAACAGCGCGCCGCCCGCATCAGCGAACTTGAGGCCGAACTGGCCGCCGCCAGAATCAGCCAGGCTGAAAACGAAGTGCGCCTCAGCGCTTTCATCGCCGAGACGGAAAAGCGCTTCACCGACACCTTCAAGTCCCTGGCCAGCCAGATCCTCGAGGAAAAGACCGCGAAGTTCACGGCGACCAACGAAACCAAACTGAACGAGCTTCTCAATCCCTTCCGTGAGCGGCTCAAGGACTTCCAGAAGAAGATCGAGGACACCCACTTAAGCGAAACGTCGGAACGGCGCTCGCTGAAGGACGAACTGAAACGGCTCATGGACCTGAACCAGCAGGTGAGCCAGGACACGAAGAACCTGACGACAGCACTGAAGGGCGAAGCCAAAACCCAGGGCACCTGGGGCGAAATGATCCTGGAACGCGTGCTGGCAGATTCCGGGCTCACCCGCGGCCGCGAGTACGAGGTACAGGACAGCCGCGTTACCGAAGACGGCAACCGGCAGCAACCCGACGTCGTGATCCGCCTGCCGCCAGACCGCAACCTGATCGTCGACTCCAAGGTCTCGCTGGTCGCCTTCGACCGCTACGTCAGCGCGGACAACGACGACGACCGGGCCGAGGCGCTAGCCCAGCATCTGGTGTCAGTGCGAAATCACATCAAGAGTCTCAGCGAGAAAAACTACCCGGCCCTGTACGGGCTCGCGTCACCGGATTTCGTCCTGATGTTCGTGCCCGTCGAGCCCGCGTTTCTCGTGGCCGTCCAGGCGGACACTGGCCTGTACCAGGCCGCCTGGCACAAGAACGTGGTGCTGGTCAGCCCCACCACGCTCATGGCCACAGCCCGAGTGGTAGAAAGCGTCTGGCGGCTGGAACGGCAGAACAGCAACGTCATGAAAATCGCCGAGCAGGCGGGCCGCATGCACGACGCGTTCGTGTCGTTCGTCGTTGAACTCGAAAAGGCCGTGCGGCAGTTCCAGAGCGCCGGCCTGTCGCTCGACCTGGCGATGAAGAAACTGCACACGGGCCGGGGCAACCTCGTGCGCCGCGCCGAGGAGATCCGCAAGCTGGGTGCAAAGGCCGCCAAGAAGCTGCCGGCGAACCTGCTGGAGATCGCCGAGGACGAGCCGGTGGAGGACATCGACGGCGTGGAACCCGAGACTGACGCCGAGACCGGCCCCGAGTCCGACCCCGAAACCGATCAGAGTCTTCGGCACTGAGGAATGACGCCGGCCGGCCTTGAAGTAGAGGCTCTTGCGCGACGTTACGGCGACCGCCGGATCTTAAGTGACCTGTCCTTTGCCGTCGGGCCTGGCGAGTTCATCGCCATCATCGGCGAGTCCGGTTCCGGGAAGTCGACACTCCTTAACCTGATCGCCGGTCTGGAGACCCCCGACAGCGGCACCGTCCGTATCGGCGGTACTGACCTGATGAGCCTCGACGACGACGCGCGCACGCTGCTACGCCGCGTGCGGATCGGCTTCGTGTTCCAGTCCTGCCACATCCTGCCGCACCTGACGGTGGCCCAGAACGTGGAGCTGCCGCTCGTCCTGCTCGGCGTCGGCGCAACGGAGCGCCGGGCCCGCGTCGCCGACATGCTCCGCGCCGTGGGCCTGGCTGACCGGCTGGAGAGCGCGCCCCGGGAACTGTCCGGCGGGGAACTGCAGCGGGTGGCCGTCGCGCGGGCACTGGTGCATCGCCCGGCGCTCGTGCTGGCCGACGAGCCCACGGGAAACCTGGACCCGGACACGGCGGGCACCGTGCTGGCGCTGCTTGGCGGCCAGGTGCGCGCCGCTGGCGCGGCCGGCGTGCTCGTGACGCACTCGGCGGCAGCGGCAGCGCGCACGGACCGGGTGCTGGAGCTGGACCACGGCCGACTCCGATGACCGGAAATAGCCGCGCGATGCTCTGGCTCTGGTGGCACGTCAGCGCCGGCCACGCGCGCACTCATCGCCTGCGCACCGTCGTGCAGGTGCTGGCAATCGCCGTCGGCGTCGCCCTCGGCTACTCGGTGAGCCTCATCAATACTGCAGCCCTTTCGGAGTTCAACGCCGCACTCCGGGCGGTGAACGGCGAGGCAGACGCCGCGATCGAGGGTTCCCGCAGCGGCTTCGACGAGCGGTTGTTCGCGAGCGTGGCCGGACATCCCGGCGTGGCCCTGGCGAGCCCGGTGCTCGCCACCGACGTGCTCGTGATCGGCAACAAGGCCCGGCTGCCCGTGCTGGGCCTGGACGCGCTGCGCGCCGGGTGGGTCACGCCCGCACTGCTGCCGGATTTCTCCTCCGGGTCTTCGAAGGCCGATGACGCGGACCCCACGTCCCGCTTCGCATTGTTTGCTGACGGCATCTTTCTCTCGCCGGCGGCGCTGGAACGCTTCGGTGTGCGGCCCGGCGATACGCTCCAGGTGCAGGCCGGTGACCGGCGCGTGGCCCTGGCCGTGCGCGGCAGCCTGCCCGGAACGCGGCCCGGACGTCTGCTCGGCGTGATGGATATAGGCTTCGCCCAGTGGCGGCTCGACCGGCTCGGCCTGCTGACGCGGATTGACCTGCGGCTCCGACCGGGCATTACGGTGGAGTCGCTTTCGAAGTCCCTCGCGCTGCCAGCCGGCGTAACGATGGCCGGACCCGACGCCGATGAGGCCCGCCTCGCTAACCTCTCGCGCGCCTACCGGGTGAACCTGAATGTGCTCGCACTGGTGGCCCTGTTCACCGGCTGCTTCCTGGTGTTCTCGCTGCAGGCGCAGGCCACGCTGGCGCGCCGGCCGCAGCTCGCCTACCTGCGGGCGGCGGGCGTTACCGCCAGCGGACTGCAATGGCTGCTGGTCGCGGAAGCGGCCACGATCGGCATCGTCGGCAGCGGGCTCGGTATTGTGCTCGGCGTCACGATAGCGCGCGGCGTACTCGCGGCTCTGGGCAGTAGCATCGGCGGGAACCTGGGTGGCGGCTACTTTGCCTCCTTCGAGCCGGGACTACTCCTGCCCGCCACGACGACTGCCGGCTACGCTGCTCTCGGTGTGCTCGCCGCGATCGCGGGCGGCCTTTGGCCGGCGCGGGAAGCGGCCCGCACGCCCATTGCGCCGGCGCTGCGCTCCGGCGCGGAGGAAGATGCCCTGCGGCCCCTCGGACGACTTGCGCCGGGACTGCTCCTGATCGCCTCCGCCGCCGTGCTGGTCTGGCTGCCGCCGGTCGGTGGCGTGTCGCTGGCGGCCTACGTGGCCATCGGCTGCCTGCTCATCGGTGTGATCGCCCTGCAACCGCGGCTGGCGGGGCTGGCGTTTCGGCCAGTTGCCCGCTGGCTGGAGAGCTACCCGCTCAGCGCGCGTTGGCCGATGCTGCTGCTCGCGGCGAACCGGCTCGCGCGGGCACCCGGCGGCGCTGCCATCGGCATGGCAGGCATCGTCGCCAGCTTCGGGCTGATGGTGGCAATGGCCACGATGGTGACCAGCTTCCGCGGCTCGCTGGAAGACTGGCTGGTGCGGGTGCTGCCCGCGGACGTCTACGCCAGGATCGGCCAGTTCGCCACGGATACTTATTTCTCGACCGACGACCTGCGCCTGATCGAAAGCCACCCGGGAGTGGCGCGCGTGGAGTTCTCCCGCGCCACCAGCGTATCGCTCGTACCAGACCGGGCCGCCGTGACGATCATCTCGCGGCCGCTGGCCGCGGCCCGCGCTGCCGAACTGCTGCCGCTGGTCGGGGCTGAAGCACCCGTCCCGGCCGGTGCGGCGCCGGTGTGGGTGTCCGAAGCGATGGTCGACCTGTACGGCGCGCGGCCCGGCCAGTCGCTGTCACTGCCGCTCGCCGGCCGGTTCGCGACGTTCACGGTGGCCGGCGTGTGGCGCGACTACGCGCGGCAGTTCGGCTCGGTGATCCTGCGCTCGGAGGACTACGAGCGCCTGACTGGCGATACCAGGCGCACGGAGGCCGCCCTGTGGCTACGCCCCGGCGCGACCGCTGACGATGTCATCCGCGACCTTAAGGTCACGTTACCCTCCGGTGATACGGCGCAGTTCAATGCGACCGGCGAGATCCGCGCTCAGAGCCTGCGGGTCTTCGACCGCAGCTTCGCCGTGACCTACGTGCTGGAGATCGCCGCCGTGCTGATCGGCATGATCGGCGTTGCCGCCACCTTCTCGGCCCAGGCGATCGCCCGCACGCGGGAGTTCGGCATGCTCCGGCACGTGGGCGTCACCCGCGGCCAGGTGCTGCGCGTCCTGGCACTGGAGGGCGCGCTGGCCACGGGCCACGCGCTGTTGGTCGGCCTGGCCACCGGCCTTATCGTGTCGCTGGTGCTGGTCCGGGTGGTCAACCGCCAGTCCTTTCACTGGACGATGGACTTTGCGGTGCCCGTCGTCCTTATCGGGATCCTCTGCATCGTGCTGCTCCTTTGCGCCACCGTAACCGCCGCACTGGCCGGCCGGCGCGCCACGGGCTTGAGCCCGCTCCGCGCCGTGCACGAGGACTGGTAGTGCTGAGTCGCCGCCAACTGCTGCTCGCGATGAGCGCGCTCGCCACGCCAGTGGGACATGGCGCCGTTACTTTCCCCGACGTCGTCCCGCGACCACTGCGCTTCCCGGAAGACTTCGGCGCCCACCCGGACTTCCGCACGGAGTGGTGGTATCTCACAGGCTGGCTGGGCGAGGCCTCGCGTCCGCTCGGCTTCCAGGTCACCTTCTTTCGCGTGCGCACGGATGTGGACCCGGACAACCCCAGCGCCTTCGCGGCCCGACAACTCGTGATCGCCCACGCGGCGTTGTCGGACCCGGCGCGCGGCAAGCTGCTGCAGGACGAGCGCATCGCCCGCGCCGGCTTCGGCCTGGTGGAGGCGACGATCGGCGACACCAACGTGCGTCTCGAGGGCTGGTCGCTCAGGCGCGATACCGCGACCGACACCTACCACGCCCGGATCGCGGCGCGGGATTTCACGCTGAACTTTCACGCGACGAGTCAGGGCCCGCCGTGGCCGCAGGGCGAGAACGGCGTGTCGCGGAAAGGACCGTTGCCAGCACAAGCGAGTTACTACTACTCCCGGCCGCAGTTGCAGGTTGAGGCGGAGATTGTGGTCGCGCCAGAATCCGCTCCGGCGAAGATGACGGGCGTCGCCTGGCTCGATCACGAATGGTCCAGCGCGGCGCTCGCCACCGATGCGGCCGGGTGGGACTGGGTCGGCATGAACCTCGATGACGGCAGCGCGCTGCTGGCCTTCCAGATCCGGCGCCAGGGAGCGGCACCCGACGAAACGCCGCTGCAGCGCTACGCCGCCTTCCGCGGCCCGACCGGCGACACGCGAGTGGTCGATCCGTCGACTGTCCGCTTCACGCCACTCCGCCAGTGGACCTCGGCCCGCAGTGGCGCCACCTGGCCCATCGCCCAGCGCATCACGGTCGGGGGCCGCGTCTTCGAAACCACGCCGCTGATGCCGGATCAGGAACTGGACTCCCGACTGACCACCGGCGCGGTGTACTGGGAAGGCGCCAGCACACTGCTGGAAGGTCGCCGGCCCGTGGGGCGTGGCTATCTCGAGATGACGGGGTATTTGAAGCCGCTGAAGCTGTAGGCCATGACGAACTATTGACCGATCACAACCGAGACTGAGCCCTGGTTGTTCCGCGTCGGAACAACCCTGATCCGGACGTCCTGTCCGAGGGCAGTCAGAAAATCCATCAGCCGCTCAATGGAGAAGGCGCCCGACTGGCCGCGCATGAGCGCCGATACATGGGGCTGCCGGATACCGAGAATCTCGCCGGCCTGGGCCTGGGTGATTCCGCGCTTCTTGATGAGGCGATAAATCTGCAGCATCAGCTGCGCCTTGAGTGTCTCCCGCTCGGGATTGGCAAAGCCCAGATCGGCAAAGACGTTACCGGTACTAACGTGGACTGCAATCTTTCGTTTCTTCTTCATGTCAGCTCTGCCTGTCGGCGTAGTTGTGCTCAGCGGCCACCAGTCGCTGACGGATGAGGTCTATGTCCTTCCGCGGTGTGGCGATGCCGGTCCTCGACTTCTTCTGAAACGCGTGCAGGACGTAGATGACGTCCGGAAATCGAAC
>CAZPNN010000315.1:0-16311 GCA_964587605.1 uncultured Chromatiaceae bacterium | reverse complement strand
AAGAACATGGCGGGAATCTGGTATTTGTCCTGGTCGATGCGCTTGAAGCGCAGCAGCAGGCCGTTGGCGTCCAGCGCGGCAATCCAGTCGCGGAACGAATCGAACGGCGCCTGCGGCGCGTTTTTCAGTTTGCTGGCGGAGACCGCGGCGATGAGCGGTGTCGCCCCGGCCGGAGCGGTATACCCGGCGGCCGTCAGGGCCGCGAAGGCGGTGCCGGCCGCGGCCGTGTTGAGGAACTCGCGGCGCGATACCGGATCAGTTGCGTCGTGATCTTCGGACATCTGTTTTTATCCCTGCACGATCACTGCGGGTGCCAGCGATCGACTATGACCGATTCTGACCGGTCGCCGCGCGCCGAGGCGCCGGCAAGCGCGGGCTTGTCCGTAGGCTGACCGTCAGGCCTGGCTGCTAATCGGCCGATTTGGACTTGGACTTGGGCTTCAACTCCGACGGTGGCGGGCCACCCATTCGGTCCTGGGACTTCTTGCGGGCTTCCTGCTTCATTTCCTCGCACTTTCCCGGGTCGGCCTTGCACCTGGCCTGCATCTCGGCCCGCTTGGCCTTCATCTGCTCCCGCTGTGCCTCGCACTTTTCCGGGTTGGCCTTGCAGAACTCCTGGCGCTCGGCGCGCTTGGCCTTCAGCTGTTCCCGCTGTTGCTCGCATTTCTCCGGATTGGTCGCGCAGAACTCGCGCCTTCTCGCCCGCGCTTCATCGCATTTCCCGGGGTTCTCCTTGCAGAACTCCTTGCGCGGTAACGGTGGTGGGCCGCCGTCGTCCGCCAGGGCGAGCAGGGGGCTGCACAAGAGGCCAGCTGTGGCCGTCGCGGCGATCAGAAATTGCTGCATTCGCATGAGTGAACTCCCAGTTCAAAGTGACAGTGACTATAACGCGCATCCTGGTGACTGGTTGACGGGCGTTTTTACCAGCGATCGAGGTGGAGAATGTCGCTGAGCGGCCGGCGCAGCGCTGCCTTGAAGCCGGTACCGGTGAAATAGGCAGTCGGCAGCAGCGCCACTTGTGACACCCGCTCGTAGGGAATTCCGAGCAGCTCGGCCGCTTCTTTCTCGAAGCTCAGGTGGGCCGTGGTCCACGCGGCACCGAGGCCCCGTGCGCGGGCGGCCAGCATGAAACTCCAGGCCGCGGGCAAGATCGAACCATAGCTGCTCGCCATCGCGACGTTCGCGTAGGGTCCGGGCGGCATCGTGCCAAGCCGCCCCTCGATGCACGGGATGACGTGCACCGGCACGCGGTGCAGGTTATCCACGAGGAAATCGGCGGAGTCAGCGACGCGGCCCAGCTGCGCTTTGCGCGGGCCCGGCACTTCTTTCTGGTGTCGATCGTAGACCGACCCCTGGGCCTTGCGGTATCCCGCCCAGGATTTCCGGTAGAGATCGGCGATGGCAGCGCGCTTTGCGGCATCGACAACCACGACGAAGTGGGCGCCCTGGGAATTGCCGCCCGTCGGGGCCTGCAGGGCGACCTCCACACAGTCGCGGATCAGCCCGGCGGGAACCGGCCGGTCGAGATCCAGGCGGCGGCGCACGGAACGGGTGGTGGTCAGCAACTCGTCGGCAGAGAGGCCGGGCATGGTCAGAGCATCTACTCCTTCTTCAATCGCGCCCGCGGATGGGCCGTGTCGTACACCTGGGCCAGGTGCTGGAAGTTCAGGTGCGTGTAGATCTGGGTGGTGCTGATGTCCGCATGGCCCAGCATCTCCTGCACGCTGCGCAGGTCGCTGCTCGACTCCAGCAAGTGGGTCGCAAAGCTGTGCCTGAACAGGTGCGGGTACACGCGCTGCGGCACGCCGGCCCGCAATGCCCAGTAATGCACCCGGGCCTGCACCGTGCGCGGACTGATGCGGGTGCCCCGCGGGCCAACAAACAGCGCCGTCACTTCAGTCCGCGCCAGTTGCACGCGGATCTTCAGCCAGGCGCGAATCTGCTCACGCGCCTGCCGCCCCACGGGGACGATGCGGGTCTTGTTGCCCTTGCCGGTCACCCGCACGGTGCCGTCGGCCAGGTCCACCGCGCCCAGATCCAGGCCGACCAGTTCGGACAAGCGCAAACCCGATGAATAGAACAACTCCAGCATGGCCCGATCCCTGACGGTCGCCGGTTCTTCGCCTTCGATCTTCAGCAGTTGGGCCATCTGGTCCACGTCGAGCGTATTGGGCAGCGAACGGGGCACCTGGGGCGCTGACACGTCGGCCCCCGGGTTGCTCGCAAGCTCCCCCTCGCGAATCAGGTAGTTCATGAAGCTCCGGGCGCCCGACAATCGCCGCTGGATGCTCCGGGGCGACAACCCGCCCGCGTGGCTGACAGCCGCGAAGCGCCGCAGGTCCTGAGAACGGAGTTCGGTGAAGGCAGGAATAGCCTGCCGGTCACAGAACTCCGCGAGACAGACCAGGTCGCGGCGATAGCTTTTTGCCGTGTTGTCGGACAAGCGCCGTTCGAGCTTCAGGTGATCGAGGAAGCGTTCGACGGGTTGCCAGTGCCGCGCATCCATTCGCGGAGGCCTCTGCCAGGTACCAGGCTACGGGTGAGGTGAAGTTCGCGTGCGCAGTGCGCAACTGACGAGTTCGCCCAGCCGGGCAAGGAAATCGATGCTCATGCCCGGGTGGAAGTGGTTGGAATCACGGCTGCCGATGGCCAGAAAGCCCAGCTCAGACTTGATCCCCAGCGGCACGAGCGCAACGGAGCCGATCTCGATATTGCCGACTCCGAACAGGTAATCCCGCTGCGCGTCGCGCACCTGGCCGCACCGCGGGGCATTCGCCTGCAGGAAGGTGCCGAAGGACGCGATGGCGGAGTCGTCCCGGCCGACCACCCGCAGGAACCTTCCGGCACCGGTGCCGCCTGCGGGATCCTCGAAGACCACCAGTACCGACTGGTCCGCGTTGAAGGTAACGCGCAACTGTTCTTCGAGTACCTGCACAACGCCGGCCTGGTCGGGTGCCGCCAGCATCAGCATGGCGAGAGCGTGAATACGGGTGGCCAGCGCGTCATTGCTTCGCGCGACGTCGAGGAGGTCCTTCAGCTTGCGCTCGAGTTTGAGGTTTTTCTGACGGAGTACCAGTACCTGCCGCTCGATCAGCGACACGGCTGCACCGCCGGCATCATGTGGCAGCCTAAGGCTGTTCAAGAGGCCGGAATGGCGCTCGAAGAATTCAGGATTGGCCTTGAGATACTCGGCGATGGCATCTTCCGTGAGTCCGGTGTCTGTAACGTGCTGCTGTTTCAGCGTGCTCATATCTGAACCGTTCCCTCGAACGCAGTAACTGCTTCACCGGTCATCCACACCGGGAGACCCGCCCCTTCCCACCGGATCTGAAGATCACCGCCAGGTAATTCGACGGTGACCTGTGCTTCCAGCAGGTTCCACAGGCGCCCGATAACTACGGCTGCGCAGGCGCCGGTGCCACAGGCTGTCGTTTCCCCCACGCCGCGCTCGAAAACCCGCAGACGAATGCGGTTTCGTGCGACGACCTGCATGAAACCGATGTTAGCACGGTTCGGAAAGCGCTCATGCCGCTCGAGCAGCGGGCCCAAGTGATGTACCGGCGCCAGGTCCACGTCGGCAACCGACAGCACGGCGTGCGGGTTGCCCATGGAGACCACACCAATATCGACGGTCTCTGCACCGGTCGTGATTGAATACCGCGGCGTTTGCTGCTCCGAACGGAACGGGATCTGCGTCGGAGCAAATTCCGGCACGGCCATCTCAACGCTGACCGCGCCATCGCTCGAAAGCCGTGCACGAACCGAACCGGTGCCGTGACCGAGCTTAAGCTCCTGTTGTCCTGGTTTCGCGATCAGTTGCGCGATGCACCGCACGCCGTTGCCACACTGCTCGGCCTCGCTGCCGTCGGTGTTGAATATCCGGTAGTGAATGTCGTCACCCGCGCGCTTCGCTGCCTCCAGCCACAACAACTGGTCGAAGCCAATGCCACGACGCCGGTCAGCAAGCGCGCGAATGCGATCCGGCAATGGCAGCGCCAGGCCATCACCACGGATCAGCACGAAGTCATTGCCGAGGCCGTGCATTTTTGTGAATGGTACGTGCATGGGCTGGAGCTGAATGAGCAGGCATCCGTGCGGAAGGCGGCGCGGAATTATAGCGGTCAGACTGATGCGTGGACTTTTATGAAATCGGCCGCTAAGGTGTGTTGCACACCGCAAGAAGCGGGTCAAATTGTCCAAGGAAAACAAGGGTAGCCGATTAATGCGTCACATCATGGTCCTGAATTCCAAGGGTGGCAGTGGCAAGAGCACTATTGCCACCAGTCTCGCCGCCTACTACGCCGGCCGCAACGAGAAGGTCACGCTCGTTGACTGCGATCGTCAGGGCTCAAGCCTCGAATGGCTGGATCGCCGGCCCGCAGACAGACCGAAAATTGCCGGCGTGGCCGGATTCGAGAAGGGCTTTCGTCCCGTGCCCCGCAGTTTCGACGTCGTGATCATCGACGCTCCGGCCGGTTGCCACGGCGAGGACCTCGCCTCGCTGGTGCGTCACGCGGAGACAGTCGTCGTCCCGGTGTTGCCCTCCACGATCGATATCACCGCTTCCACCAGGTTCATCAATGAACTGCGGGAAGTCGGCAAGGTCGAGCGCAAGGAAGTGCGGCTTGCGGTCGTCGGCAACCGCGTGCGGGACTACACGCTCATCTCCCAGGAGTTGGACGAGTACCTGACCGCGCTCCGGATGCCCTACATCACGAGACTGCGGGAGGCGCAGAATTACGTGCGTGCCTACACACGCGGCCTCGGCATTCACGAATTGCCCGAATACCTGGCATGGCCCGACTGGGACCAGTGGAAGCCCCTGGTGAGCTGGCTGAACAGCAAGCGCAGCCAGCCCCTGGCGGCGTGATCTGTGTAGGAGCGCCTTCAGGCGCGATCAATGCTGGTCGCGCCTGAAGGCGCTCCTACAGGCGGCCCTGCAGCCGCCGCAGCCGAGGGGACCGGCAGACCCGGTTTCGACACAGCCACGGCCGTCGTTGTTGCGTGTACTGCCGCCATCGCCAGCCCGCGTTCATAGGCCTTCGACGCCGACTGGGACTCCCCGACGCGCGCCATCAGCTGCCCCAGCGCCCGGTAGGTCTCCGGTGCCGGACGGATCGCGAGGCTGGCCTCCAGGTAGCTACGAGCCTTGCCCCACAGCTGGTGCCGCACGCTGGCGCGACCGGCGGCCAGCAGCAGCGCGGGGTCGTCGGGCCGCTCCTTGAGCCACGTTTCGATGCGCTTCAGGTGCGTGGCAGCGTCAACAACAGCAAGATCACCGTACAGGTCGATCAGCGCGTCGCTCCAGCCTTCTTTCAGCGCGCGCCGGATATCCACTTCGGCATCCTCGATCGCGCCGCAGGCGATCAGCGCGCGCGCGCGCGTCAGGGTTAGCCGCGGCTCCAGCCGGACATGTCGGGGAATCTCCTCCCAGACCTTGTCGAGCGCGGCGCGATCGAGCCGCATGGCCGTCATGATGTTGCCGCAGGCTTCGACGTACCACTCGTCGAGCATTTCGGCCGGCACGTTGCCCCGCCTTCGCAACAGCGGCAGCAGGTCGGCCAGTGGCTGCCATTCCTTGCGGCGATAGTGCAGTTCGCCCAGCAGTTTCAGTGCCTGGGCGTGCGTCGGATGCCGCTCCCGGACCTGGTTCAGGCTCCGCAGCGCTTCGGTGTACTGGCCGTCCTCGAGCTGAAGTTCCGCCTGGGTCAGCAGCACGGCGTCCTTGGCCGCGGGCTCCTGCTCGCAGGCCATTCGCAGCCAGCCGTCGCGTCGTTCGCGATCGCCCTGCATCTGGGCGGCGCGCGCGGCGGCGAGGTAGTTGAGCAGTGGCGTTTCGGACAGCCGCGCTCCGCGCGTGAGAAGGCGCTCACCCCGGGCGAGCCGGCCCTCGGCCAGCGCGATGTAGCCCTTGGTTGCCTGCCGTCCCGCGTAGTTGATACGCACTCGCGCCCAGGCCTCGCCGAGGCGGCGAGGCGCCCGCCAGACCTGCACCAGGACGCGCACTGTGAGATAAGAAAGCACGAGGAGTAGCGCCAGGACCGGGACCGACGTTTCAAAAACGTAGCCGTGGAAATTGATCAGGACGTAGCCATTGTCCGCCAGCGCCATGTGGGCGGCGAGGGCGCCCACGACCAGCGAAAGGACGATGACCAGGCCGACTTTCACTGGCCGACCTTCTTCGTCACGTTTGCCCGCCCTTCTGTCTCGGTGACCCGGAGCAGTGCCGTGAGTGAGCCCGAGATGTCCGGAAGCTCCTCCGGCAACTGCGCTGTTGCCAGCGTCGTCAACGTCTCGACGGCCCCCTGCACGTCAGGCGACGTTACATCGAAGTGTTCCTGCAACCGTTCCCCGGCCGCCGTGACCGAGCGCCGGTACATGCCGGCGTCCCCGCGCATGATCGCGAGTCGTGCGAGCTGCAACTCGAGATCCAGGCTGCGGATGAGAACGTTCCGCTCCGCCTCCGGCAGCAGGGGTGAGACCGGATCGTCCACGCGCCTGACGCTGATCAGACTCGCAAGGGCAGCGCGGGTGGCCGCAATGGCGCGCGCAAAACCGGTGAGCGGTTCCGCAACAGTCTCCGGCACTGCCCGGAAACCTGCCGGCACGGCGACCTTCAGAGGCAGCAAGTGCAGGCTGTCGGCGAGGCTGCCGAGGCTGAGCACGATACCCTCGGTGTCCGGGCGTGGAACTGCCTTCAGCGCGTTAAGTTCGTCAGCTAGCAGCCGGCGCACTGGCATCATGCGGGGCTCGTTCAGTTCGCGCAGCGACTCGTCGGCCAGGCTCAGTGCGGTTTGCGCCACGTCCACGTCGCCGGCGAGCCCGAGCTGGGCATTGGCGATGCGCATGTAGTGTTCCGTTTCCGAGAGCAGCCACGCCGAGCGCACCTTGTCGCCGACGCCGACGAAACGCTGCATGGTTTGTTCGAGTTGGTCGAGCCGCCCGGGCAGTTCGCCTAAGGACTCCGTTTCGCGGGCCACGCGCTCGCGCAGTCGGTCCATGTCGTCGTCCAGCAAGCGGCGACCGGTGGAAACTTCATCCAGGCGGGCCTTCAGGGCTGCCAGCTCCGAGCCCCTGACACTCGCGTCGTCGCGCAGCTCGATAACGCGCTGACCGATGCCGGAGCGCTGTTCTACCCAAACGTAGCCGGCAACAGCGAGAGAGACGCCGAGGGCGACGAGGGCGGTGGTGGTCGGGAGGCTGGGTATGGCCATGCCGCCATTTTCCGCCGCTAGCCCCCCGCCCGCAATCGCCGCTTCACTTCCCCCACGTGACGCCGGCTGACCGGCAGAGGCTGGAAATCGGCTTTGAGTCGCACCAGCCAGGCACCGTTCTCGTCACGATCCAGGCGGTCGAGCCAGGCGACGGCGATCAGGGCGTTGCGGTGGATACGGAGGAAGCGTTCGCCAAACTCGTCCTCGAGGTCCTTTAGCGGTTCGTTGAGCAGCGCCTCCCCGCCGGGGTAGTGGGCAGTGACGTACTTCTGGTCCGCCTGGAAGCACAGCACATCGTCCACGGGGATCATCTGCAGGCCGCGGGTGCGCTGCACGCAGAGGTGGGTTCGAGGCGCGGCGCCCGGAATCCGCAGCAGTTGCGCGCGGCCCACACGCGCAGCGTGGTCCAGAGTCTGCTGCAGGCGCTCCCGCCGGACCGGCTTCAGCAGGTAGCCAACCGCCTGGGCGTCGAAAGCCTGGATGGCGTATTCGTCGAAAGCCGTCGTAAAGATCACGGCCGGCCGGCGCTCCCAGCCGGCCAGCTGGCTCGCCACCTGCAGGCCGTCAACGCCCGGCATCCGGATATCGAGAAGAACCACGTCGGGGTGCAGGCTGTTGCACAGTTCCAGTGCTTCCTGACCGTGGCCTGCTTCGCCGACCACGTGAAAACCCTCGAGGTCGCCGACGAGCTGACGCAGCCGGCTGCGCGCCGGTGGCTCGTCATCCACGATCAGCACGCTGGCGGCCTCCGGGCTCATCGTTCAGCACTCATGCATAGCTCCGCACGCCATTGGCCGGAAACCGGATGGTGACAGTGTAGCGGTCAGCCGCGGCATCCACGGTCAGGGCGCCGTCCTTCCCGAAGGCAAGCTCCAGCCGCTCGCGGATGTTGTCCAGGGCGAGACCGTGGCCCGGCCGGCCGGCATGTCCGGCGGGCGGGAGCGGGTTGGTGACAGCGATGCGGATGTGGTCGCCGTCCGATTCGCCGGAAACTATTACCACGCCCGGCTGCGGCGACGGTTCGATGCCGTGGTAGATGGCATTCTCGAGCAGGGGCTGGATCGTGAGGCCAGGTATTTCCGCCGCGGCTGGCAGCTCACCCAGTTGCCAGTCGACGCGCAGTCGGGAGCCCAGCCGGTGTTGCTCCATGCGCTCGTAAACGTGCGCGATCTCCAGTTCCTCCTGCAGCGGAATGAGCTGGCGCCCGTCCCGCAATGAAGCGCGGAACAGGTCGGCGAGATCCTCGACAGCTTGCTCGGCCGCCACCGGATTCGAGCGCGTCAGTGCTGCGATCGTGTTCATGCTGTTGAAGAGAAAGTGCGGCCGTATCCGCGCCTGCAGGGCATTGAGCCGGGCCCCGGCCTCGCGCCGCACGTTCCGCTGCCATTGCTGGGAAACGTAGAAGTAGCGAAGCAGCGGCGCCAACAGCAGCGTCGCGATGGCGAGGTTGCGAGTCAGGAAGGACCAGTGGTCAGCCGGGAACCAGCCGCCCCCCGTGTCGGGCCCCGCGCCGAGGAAGCGGCCTGCCCAGAAAGCCACTTCGGATACGGCGGTGACGCAGCCGATCACAAGCAGGTAGGCCGCCACGCTGCCTTCAGGCACTGAAAATCGCGTGAGCCACTGGCGGAGCCGACACAACACTGCCGCACTGAGCAGGCCCGTCCAGAGCAGCATCAGGGCGGTCGGGGCGAGATGGGAATAGAACGCAAACCAGCCGGCCTGGCCGGCAAGAGTCACGAGCAGGGCGAGAAGCTGTGAGGCGAGTACAACGCCGAAGACGGCGAGCGGCGAGCAGAGGTCGGGAATCTCGAAATGTTCGGCGCTATTCCCCGCTGCACCACTGGTCGACTGCCCGGTTGGCATCGGCACGCTCGGCATCGAGTTCCTCGTTTGTCAGGTAAACGCGCTCGCCATTCGGGCCAGGCCGGTAGAGGCGCATGGCGGTGCTGTACTTTGCCACACGTTCCCGGGACATTTTGCAGTTGCTGGCACGTTCGGCCAGCAGCTTCTGGCGATCGGCTTCGGCGGCAGCATCGGCGTCTGCCTCCTGACCTTCACGGAATTCACCCGCCGCTGCCAGCTCGGCCTTGGCCTGGGTGCGTTCCAGAAGAGCGCCGCGGTCGGTCCTGCGGAAGCGGATCGGCAGTTCCGTGGCCGAACTGTCCAGGGGGGGCTGGTCGCTGTAGTGTGGAACGCCCTGCGCGTCGACCCATTTGTAAACCGAGGCTTCCTGCGCCACGGCAACGGCGGCGAATGCGCCCGCCACGCCTAGAACCAGCAACCCGGAAGCAGCAACAAGGCGCTTCATAACGGCAACCCCAATGGAAACCCGGACCCAAGCCTCCGGGCATCAGAGATTATGCCATCTGCGCGCGGGACAGAATTTGACGGAGTTCACGGTCGGCTCGCTGGCCGGGGCCCAGCCGGGCCATTGCGGCAGGGCCATAGGGCCATTCCGGCAGGGGTTGGGTGGCTCCGGCGAGGGGCGGGCGTAGGGCCCGCAGGCTCCCCGCCGGAGTCACCCGGGGGGTTCCTCAGGTGTAGGCGCTTTCGCCGTGGGACACGGTGTCCAGCCCTTCCCGCTCCTCGTCTTCCGTCACGCGCAGCCCGACCGTGAGATCGGCGATCTTGTAGGCGACAAAGGCAACCACGGCCGACCAGCCGAGGGTGATGGCAACAGCCAGCGCCTGGACGCCGACCTGGTCGAGCATGGTTGTGCCCTCCGCCAGGCCGACGCCGCCGAGGCTCTCCGAGACGAAGACGCCGGTAAGAATGGCCCCGACGATGCCGCCGACGCAGTGGACACCGAACACGTCCAGGGAATCGTCATAGCTAAACATCCGCTTGAGCTTTGTGACCGCCCAGAAGCAGATCACCGCGGCGATGACACCGAGGGCGATCGCACCCATCGGTCCGACGGCACCGCAGGCCGGGGTGATGGCCACCAGCCCGGCAACAGCGCCTGAGGCGCCACCCAGCATGGTGGGGGAGCTGCGGGTGACCCACTCAACGAGGGTCCAGGCGCAGACCGCTGCGGCCGTCGCCAGGAAGGTGTTGAGGAACACCAGTCCGGAGAAGGCGTTGGCTTCCAGGTTGGAGCCTACGTTGAAGCCGAACCACCCGACCCACAGCATCGATGCACCGACCATGACCAGTGGCAGGTTATGGGGCGGCATCGCCGTCGCGCCGTAGCCAAGGCGCTTGCCGACCACGAGTGCCCCCACCAGGCCGGCGATGCCGGCATTGATATGCACCACCGTGCCACCCGCGAAGTCGAGCGCGCCGAGCTTGAACAAGAAGCCGTCGGCGTACCAGACCATGCGGGCGATCGGCAGATAGGCAAACGTAAACCACAGCACCATGCTGATCAGCACGGCGGAAAACTTGATCCGCTCGGAAAAGGCCCCGACCACCAGGCAGGCCGTCAGCGCGGCAAAGGTGCACTGGAAGGCCACAAAGACGAACTCGGGGATCACGACGCCGTCACTAAAAGTCGCCGCCGTCGAATCCGCAGTAATTCCGGCGAGGAACAGGCGGTCGAAGCCGCCGATCCAGGTGCCGGAACCCGAGAAAGCCAGGCTGTAGCCATAGATGGCCCACAGCACTGTCAACAGCGAGAACACGACGAACACCTGCATCAGCACCGAGAGCACGTTCTTGGAGCGAACCATCCCGCCGTAGAAGAGGGCGAGTCCCGGCAGGCCCATCATGATGACCAGCAGCGTGGAGGTCATCATCCAGGCGGTGTCGCCCTTGTCCGGGACTGGTGCGTCCTCACCGAAGGCCAGTCCCGAAAACAGCAGGGCGGGGGCCATGCCGGCGGCGCTAATCAGGTATTTCTTGAACTGAGTCACTTGGTTTCTCCTGCTCGATTTCTGTTGATCGGACTCAGACGGCCTGGCCGCCGGTCTCGCCGGTGCGGATGCGGACCACCTCGTCCAGCTGGGTCACAAAGATCTTCCCGTCGCCGATCTTCCCGGTACGGGCGGTGTTGACGATGGCCTCGACGACCTGCTCGACGATGTCGTCGTCGACGGCCAGTTCCAGCTTGGTTTTGGGCAGAAAGTCCACCACGTACTCGGCGCCGCGGTAAAGCTCGGTATGGCCGCGCTGTCGGCCGTAGCCCTTTACCTCGGTGACGGTGATGCCGTGGATGCCAATCTCGGTGACTGCCTGGCGCACGTCGTCCAGCTTGAAGGGTTTGATGATCGCGGTGATGAGTTTCATTTCTGCGTACTCCTAGTCGACCAGGCCGAACGACTTGCTGACGCTTAACATCAGGGAGGTTTCCCCGCTGTCACTCTCGGCGGTGTCCTTGATCAAGAGGTCATCCGTGTAGATCAGGGAAATCTTGTAGCTGACGCCAATGGGCTCTAACTCGCTGCCGTAGCCCGCCTCGTAGTAGGTGGTGTCGAAGTCCTGGCTGAACAGGCCGACCAGACCGTAGAAGCCCGCGTAGTCGACCCGGGGTGCGATATAGGTGTAGTCGAGGGTTTCTTCCTCGAAGTTGTCGTACTCGCCGATGGCTGCCGATACGCTGAAGATCTTGTAGCCGAGGCTCAGGTTGACTTCCCTGTAGTCGTCGTCGAAGTCGTCCGTATAGAAGTAGCCGGTGCCGCCGACGCCGTAGGTGAAATCGCCCACTGAGCCGTTGTAGCCACCGTACAGGTCCACTTCGAGGCCCTGCTCCACGTCGGCAACCCAGGTGCCCGCGTAGAAGCCGTTGGCTTTGACATCGGCGCCGCCCATGGCAGACGAGTCGCTCTGGGATATGCCCCGGAAGATGTATTCGGACATGTAGCCGATGTTGGCCGTCACTTCCACGGCCTGGGCGCTGCTGGCCAGCGTGCAGAGCAACGCGATACCGGACGTTGTCGATACTCGTTTCACCACGAAATCACTCCTAAATGCTTCTTGTGTGCTTGAGGGGGCGCTGGCACGATCACTACGCTGCCGGCGTTGGCTATAAGCACGAACCGTGCCAGCAGCACGAAACCGCGCTGGGCCTGCGTTCTCGTGGTGATGCCCCGGCTCCGGCGGCACGCACCGCACCATATCGGGGCGCGGCCGGGCACTGATTGAGTCGTTGTGGGGCGCCAGCGGACCGAAGGTGCCACCGACGCTGGAATATCGAAGCTGGAAAACAGGAGCTGAACGACATGGACGCAAAATTCGTTGAAGAGCTGGCGCGCAAGCTCGCCGCCAATGTTCCCGGCAGCGTGCGCGCGCTGCAGGCCGACCTCGAGCGCAATTTCGAAGCCGTGCTGGGCAGCACCTTCGAGAGGCTGCAGCTGGTGAGCCGGGAAGAGTTCGATGTGCAGCGGCGGGTGCTGGAACGCACGCGCGAGAAGCTCACGCGGGTGGAAGCCGAGTTGAAGGCGCTGGAAGACAAGATAACGGAAGACAAGATCGCTTAGTCAGCAGGCGGAGCCATTGCCGCCCGCTGCGATGCGTCTCGCCACCACACTGACCCGTGCCCAGCTGGGGCTCAAAGCGCCGGAAGTCACGGTCGAAGCGCACGTGGCCGGCGGCCTGCCCCAATTCACGATCATCGGGCTGATCGAAACCGCGGTCCGGGAGAGCCGGGACCGCGTCCGGGCGGCCATCCAGTCATCCGGTCTCGAATTCCCCGACGGGCGAATCACGGTCAACCTCGCGCCCGCTGACCTGCCGAAGTCGGGCAGCGGCTTCGACCTCGCGATTGCGATCGCGATCCTCGTGGCGTCGGGGCAGGTGCGCGGCGGGCGTGAGGCCGGCGTTGAATTTCTGGGCGAGCTGGCCTTCTCGGGAGCACTGCGCCGGGTGCCCGGCCTGTTGCCGGCGCTGCTCAAGGCGCGGCAGGCAGAACGGATCGCGATCGTGCCGGCCGCCGGTGTCGTCGAAGCGGCGCTGGTCGGTGGCGCCCGGATTCGCCTGGCCGGCGAGTTGCGCGAAGTCGTGCACTACCTCAATGGCATGGGTGAGCTGCCCGTGCCGCCGGCGGGCGGGCCGCCGCCGCCCGACCCGGACACCGGGCTCGACGATCTTCGGGAGGTGCGGGGCCAGGTCGCCGCCCGGCGCGCGCTCGAGATTGCAGCCGCGGGCGGCCATCACCTCCTGCTGGTCGGGCCGCCCGGCACCGGCAAGACCATGCTGGCGCGCCGCCTGCCAGGCCTGCTGCCCGACCTTAGCGACAGCGAGGCGCTTGAGTCGGCGGCGATCCAGTCACTCGCCGGCGGCGTCCTGGAGTTTCGCCGCCGGCCATTCCGCGCCCCTCATCACACGGCGTCCGCGGCGGCCCTGGTTGGCGGCGGTGGCAATCCCCGCCCCGGGGAAATTTCCCTGGCCCATCGGGGCGTGCTGTTCCTGGACGAGCTGCCGGAATTCTCCCGGCAGGTGCTGGAGGCGTTGCGCGAGCCGCTCGGCACCGGCCAGATCACCATTGCTCGCGTGCTGCGCACGGTCGAGTACCCCGCCGAATTCCAGTTGGTCGCGGCGATGAATCCCTGTCCCTGCGGCTTTGCTGGCGATCGGGAACAGGAGTGTCGGTGCACGCCGGACCAGATCCGGCGGTATCAGATGAAGGTGTCGGGGCCGTTGCTGGATCGCGTGGACCTGATTGTCAGCGTGAACCGGGGTGGGTTGCGGGCGGGCGGAGGCGAGTGCGCGGAGGCCTCGGCGCCGGTTCGGGCGCGGGTGGTCGACGCGGCGGCGCGCCAGATGCAGCGGAGCGGCTGCCTGAACGGGCGACTTGACGGGAGCGGTCTGCGAGCCTGGTGCGGCTTCGACCGCACCGGTGAGGCGTTGCTGGAGGCGGCGAGCAGTCGCTTTGCCTTGTCGGGCCGTGCCCAGGACGGCATTCGCCGGGTGGCGCGCACGCTGGCCGACCTGGCGGGTCACGACGTGATCGACCTAAGCCAGGTGGCTGAGGCGATCAGCCTGCGGGCCGAGCGGCAGCTGGGATCCCGGTCTGGCGCGCCGGCAGAGGCCGGCTAGTGAGGCGAGGGCCGCGAGTCGTTCTAGAATCTCGCTAGAGTTACGACTTTAGAGGCTTTGTACGTGGTGCCGTCCGGTGCACACTTTCGGGATCACCCGATTTGGCCAGTTTCATGCCCCACAAGGCCTCGGATCACCTTCCGGTTGCGAGTATTCCCAAAAACATCGCCGTTCTGCGTGGCCAGAGAGTCCTGATTGATAGTGATCTCGCGCAGTTGTTTGGCGTGAGCACGGCGCGCCTGAACCAACAGGTACGGCGCAACCGCAAGCGCTTCCCGCCTGACTTCCTGTTTGAACTGACGGCGCTGGAACACTCCAGCTTGAAGTTGCATTTTGCAACATCAAGCTGGGGCGGGCGTCGAAAATTGCCGCTGGCATTCACCGAACATGGATCCATCATGGCGGCGACCATTCTCAATACGCCGCGAGCGGTCGAGATGAGTGTTTTCGTCGTCCGCGCCTTTGTCAGACTTCGTGCGGTGCTGGCGTCCAACAGGGGGCTTGCCCGAAAGCTTGCTGCTCTGGAGCGATCGCTGGCTACGCTCGATGCTGAAACGCTACGGCAGTTCCAAGAGGTTTACGGAGCAATTCGAGCGCTGACATCAGCCCCACGGCCAAAACGGCGCGCCTGCGCCCGACGGCAGCTATAAAAACGCTGGCAATATTGCCGATACCCTGTTCTTCACAACTGTCAACCTCGTCGCGACCAGTGAAGTCAGGTACGTGGACCCCGTCGCCGTGGGCACGTCCCAATTTGGCACCAACTCATTCAACGATACAGCGAGTAGAGATAGTCCATAGCGAGCACGCTACGTCGTGGCGCGACGCGGGGAAACCGGCTTTTCCCTGCATTTCATCTGGGTTTGGCGGAAGTGGCTGAACCCGCCGCACGGGCCGGATTGATCGCTGGCGTCGCGTCCTCGCCGACGTCCGGACGGGTGCGCTATGAGCGCCACTACCTGGATTTGCCGCGTGTCGAGTCCAAGCACCCGTTTGGGGACATGTAGCAGGACGACTTCAGCGTACGATTCGGTTGCCCCCGCCTGCGCCTCAATCACCACATTCATTCCGCACTGACAAGACATCCGCGAGCGAGAGGAAGCCGGCGCGTCCCTGGACGATATTCGCCTCGGTCTCATGGATTCGTAGGCCGGTCGGTTGTTGCCGTCCAGCCGGCCCTCTGCCTGCTTTTCGATTCAAAATAGCTATCACCGCAATCGTATCAATCCATAAATCGGATTGTGATACTGGCATACACTAACGGCATCGCGTGATGCGCGATTCGATCGAGGAGATCTCCATGCCGAAGAACCTGATGACGTTGCTGGTCACTTGCGCGATCGCGGCACTGCCGTTGCTGCCAACGGCTGCGGTCAGCGCCCAGGGTGAGCCGAGGCCAAACCAGTTCTGGTGGCCAGAGCAACTCGACCTGTCGCCGCTTCGGCAGAACGCTGCCGAGTCCAACCCGCTGGGCGAAGAGTTCGACTACGCCAAGGCATTCGCAAGCCTCGACCTCAATGCCGTCAGGCAGGACATCAAGAAGGTCCTGACGACATCTCAGGACTGGTGGCCGGCCGACTACGGCAACTATGGACCGTTCTTTGTCCGGATGGCCTGGCACGGCGCCGGCACCTACCGTGTGGGTGACGGGCGCGGCGGCGCCGGCGGCGCCCAGCAGCGGTTCGACCCGCTCAACAGCTGGCCGGACAACGGCAACCTCGACAAGGCGCGGCGACTCCTGTGGCCGATCAAGCAGAAATACGGCCAGAGCATCTCCTGGGGCGACCTGATGGTCCTGACCGGGAATGTCGGGATGGAGGCCATGGGCTTCCAGACCTTCGGCTTTGCCGGCGGGCGCAAGGACGACTGGGAGCCCGACCTGGTCTACTGGGGGCCCGAGGAAAAGTTCCTGGCCGATAAGCGCTACAGCGGCAACCGGCAGCTGGAGAACCCGCTCGCAGCCGTCCAGATGGGCCTGATTTACGTGAATCCCGAGGGCCCGAACGGCAATCCGGATCCGCTCGCGGCCGCGAAGGACATTCGCGAAACCTTTGGTCGCATGGCGATGAACGACGAGGAGACTCTGGCGCTCATCGCCGGTGGCCACACCTTCGGCAAGGCG
>CAZPNN010000314.1:0-5752 GCA_964587605.1 uncultured Chromatiaceae bacterium | reverse complement strand
GCCTTCGCCGCCGCCGGCCTTACTGAAATTGCCTTGCGCGTGCACGATGGCCCGGCCGATGCCATCAAGCTGATCGGCGAGCACGTGGTACCGGCCCTGGAGGCACACGGATGAAAAACGACAACCTTCCTGGCGGGCAATTGAGCCGGCGCGGGCTGCTGCTGGCAGGCGGCCTGACCGCTGGTTATGCAGGGCTGGCTGCTGCCACCGCCCTCGCCGACGGCCGCGAAGAAACGCCGCTGGAAAAAGCCAACGCGGCACTGGTCACGCAGTTCTGCCTGGACTGGGCCACCCGGGACGTCGGAAAACTGGTGCCGTACCTGGCGGACAAACTGGTGTACCAGATGTTCGAGGGCCGCCCGGATATCGTCGGCATCGAAGCGTTTCAAAAGGAGCTGGAGCCCTTCCTGAAGGACCTCGTGCGTGTGGAGTGGGAAATCCTCCGCACTTTTACGATCGGCCAGATCGTGATCAACGAGCGCATCGACCGCTTCATTGCGAAGCCGGGCGGGCGCAGCATGCACTTCGAGATCGCCGGGCTGTTCGTCGTCAAGGACGGCAAGATCGAACTGTGGCGCGACTACCGCCTGCCGGGCAGCAAGCCACGGATTGAAGTGGAGAAAGGTTAGGCACCCTGAACCGCAGCGCCGGATTCCTAGTCACCCGCCGTCAGGCTTCGCGCCAGCTCCAGTGCTTCGCCAAAGTCCTCAACAAATGAGATGTGCCCCGGTACCGGCCGGAATTTCATGCCGCTCAATACCTGGCGGGGCTGCGGTTGCAACCCGGAAATGATCAGGTGTATGCCCCGTCTGCCACAGCGATCGGCAAGGCCCTGCAGGGCGTGCACACCGCTTGCGTCAATCATGGGGACGAGCCGCGTACGAAGAATAAAGACCCGGGGCGCTTTCGCGAACTGGTCAAGGACATCATCCAGCCGGTTTGACACGCCGAAGAACAGGGGGCCGTTGATCTGGAAGGCCTCCGCCCCCGGTGGCAAGAGGTACCGCTGGTACCGGTCGGGCTCCGGAATGATGTCCTCGGACGTCTCGTCAATCATCCGGGTTCCACTGGTGACTTCCACCACGTTCGCCATGCGCGCCATGAACAACAGCGCGGCGATGACGACACCCACTTCGATCGCGAGCGTGAGGTCGGTAAAAACGGTAAGCCCGAAGGTCACCAGCAACACGAGTCGATCGCCCTTCGGCGCCGACAGCAGGTGCCTGAAGCGCTCGTGCTCACTCATGTTGAACGCCACCACGGTCAGCACGGCCGCCAGCGACGCGAGCGGCACGAAGCGAACGACAGGCGCCGCCAGGAAGAGGAATGCCAGCAGCACAACCGCGTGAATGATTCCGGCAACGGGCGAGACAGCCCCGGCGCGCACGTTGGTCGCCGTCCGGGCGAGGGCGCCCGTCGCCGGCAGGCCCCCGAAGAGTGCCGAGGTGAAATTGGCAACGCCCTGCGCTACCAACTCGGTGTTCGAGCGGTGCCGGCGGCCGGTCATGCCGTCGGCCACGACGGCGGACAGCAGGGATTCGACTCCGGCCAGAAAGGCAATGGTGAGCGCGTCGGGGAGCAATTCCTGGAGGCGCGCCAGGGTGATCGCCGGCAGGGCCGGTGCCGGCACCAGGCGCGGCAGCTCCCCAAATCTCGAGCCAATGGTCTCCACCGGCAGGCCCAGCAGTTGCACGACCACGGCTCCCGCAATAATGACCAGAAGAAAACCGGGGGCTTTCGGCGCGATTCGCCGCAGGCCGACGACTGCCCCGATGGACAACAGCGCAAGAGCCACGGCCGACGGGTTCAGTCGCGACAGCCCCGCGCCGATGACGGCAAGCCTGGGCACGAATTCGGCCGGTACGTTCTCAAGACCGAGGCCCAGCAACACCGGAAGCTGGCTTAAGAAAAGGATCACGGCGATGCCCGCCGTGAAGCCGGTGATCAGAGGCTGCGGCATGTACTTCATCAGTGCGCCAATGCGCAGCAGGCCGGCAATAATCAGGATGCAACCTGCCATCAAGGTGGCGAGCACGAGGCCGTCGTACCCGTGCCGGAAGATCACGGCGTAGACAATCGGAATGAAGGCGCCCGTGGGGCCGCCAATCTGCACGCGGGAGCCGCCCAGGGCCGAGATCAGGAATCCGGCGATGATTGCCGTCAGCAGGCCCTTGTCTGGCGAGGTGCCGCTGGCGATGGCGATGGCAATGGCCAGGGGCAGCGCGACGATTGCCACGGTGATGCCCGCCACGGCGTCGCGCCTGAAGGAACCGGCGTCGTATCCCTCCCGCAGAACCGTGACCAGCTTGGGTTTGAAAATCGGCATGAAACTATTCCCGGGTCTGCTACCTGACCGGCATCACGTCGAACGCAATGCTGATGCGCTGCTCCCCGGACGCAAAGGGCAGCGTACGGTGATGGAAGTACGAGGGAAAAACCACGAGCCTGCCGGCCACCGGGGCCACGATGCGGCGCTCCGGTTCTTGTGTGTACCTCACTCGTGCCGGCAGCTGGCCGAATTCCAGCGCGCCGGCATCGCCGCGCTCTGCCGCCAGGCCCGACGGAACCTGCACGTAGTAGACGCCGCTCAGCCAGCCCAGCGGATGCAGGTGTGGCAACTGAACGCCCCCGCGGCCAAGCACTGTCGCCCAGAGGCGCAGCGTCCAGTGATCCGTCGCCCAGGCCATGGCCGGGTGGCTCGCATGGCCACTCGCCTGCCAGTCCGCAATGACCGCGCGCAATTCCGTGTCGAGCGCATCCCGCAGTGCGCCAAGCAGCGGTTGCTGGTCGGCGTTGAACTCGCCGGTCTGTGAACCGCCCCGGGTCGACTTGCTCGCCGGGCTGTCGACCAGCGACGGGTCGGCGAGCACTGCCGCCGCGAGGCCAGCGTTGAACTCGGCGAGGCTCGCAAAGCCGCGCGGGAGTGACAACTCCCTGACGTGCACCAGACGCTCAAGATCGATCAGTTCGCTCGCCTCGCCGGCCCGCCCCGCGTCCCGGAGCGCCACGGCCCGCGCCGCCAGCACCAGTCGTTCCCCCGGGTGCCGGGCAAGGAAGCCGGCACAGAGGGCGAGCGCCTCGCTGCCGCGACCTTCGGCAGACAGCAACGTGGTGAGATCGGCGGCCGCCCGGGCATTGTCGGGATTGACCCGCACTGCCGTCGTCAGCGCGGCGAGCGCGGCCGTTGTCTGGCCAAGTTGCTGGCAGGCCAGCCCGAGGTTGATCAGCGCCATATCGTCGGGGCCGGTGGCGAGTGCTGCCTCGAGGACCGGAACGGCTTGCGCATACCGCTCGAGGCCGCACAAGACAGCACCGCGGGTAACCAGCAACTCCGGTTGATCAGGCGCCATCGCGAGCGCCGTATCACACTCCGCCAGCGCCTCGTCACCACGCCCGGCCTCGACGAGCGTGGTGGCGAGATTGCAGCGCACCTCCAGGTCGTCCGGAGCCAGCGCCAGGACCCGGCGGTGACAGTCGATCGACGCCTGGATGTGTCCCCGGTACTGCAACAGGGCGCCCAGGTTGGCGAGTGCCTTCCGGGAATCCGCATCACGCGCCAGCGCTGTGCGAAAGGCGGCCTCGGCCAGGTGCAGGTAGCCGGCGGCGAGGTAGCTCAGGCCGAGCTCGGCAGCGGGCTCCGGATCGCTGTCGGTGGACTCGACCGCCTTGCGCAGCAGGCGCAGGGAATGGTCGAAGTCCCCGGCATCACGGGCCAGAATCCCGCGCAGGCGCAATGCCTGGGGATGAGACGGCTCGGCGCGCAGGACGATGGCGTACTGCTCATCGGCCTCGCGTACCCGACCGGCCCGGTGCAGCGCCATCGCCTGGCGCAGCGCCGCGCCGCTGTCGGTCAGCGCACTGCTATCGGTCAGACTTGGCGCAGCCACTTCTGCTTGGCGCCAAAGCCGAGTTTCCACAGCCAGGTTTCCGTGTAGAGAATCCGGTCGGGCACGATCTTCACGACCTGGCGCTCGAAGGGTTTGCTCGCATCCATGGCAAGGTCCGTCATCCACTCGTGCCAGCGAAAGACCTGCATACCGCGGTCCCAACCCGGGGCGTGCGGCTCGATGATCGTGGCCTTGCCGAAGATCTGCGCGCCGCGGGCACTGTGCCAGCCGTGGTAGGCGCCATGCACTGCCACCGAGAGGCGCGGGTCGCGCTGTAGCGCCTTGAGTTTTGGAGTACCGGGGTCCGGCAATATGTACAGGTCCAGACCGTCGGCGTAGAACTCGATCGGACTGGCCATTGGCTGGCCTGTGGCGTTTACCGTCGCCATGACGCACATGTTGGTGGAGCCAAGCAGTTGCTGGATGCGGTCTTCCAGCTGCTCGCGCGGCAATGCGGTGAGAGGCCAGGGTGGTTCCACCCAGCGATAGGCGGTACTCATGCTGATACTCCAGTGCAGGGTCCGGCAAAGCCCGGAACGCCATTCTATGGAGTATTTGGCTGGAACTCCGCAACGCCGGCCAGGCTGCGCTGGGGTTTCGCAAGCCCGGTGTCGATCTGCCCGACGATAGCGCCCGTCTCCAGATCCACTTTCGACATCACGCCGGTGGTCCACTTCTGCCGGTACTCGGCGCCGCCGGGGTAGGTCACGAGGTCCGGCAGCTGCCGATTGTTGCCGACGTCAAAGCGCAGCACGCGCATGCCGAGGTCGGTGATGTAGGTAATGAACTCACCGCCAGGTTCCAGCACCGAGTGCGTGACACCGTGAAAGCCGGTGAGCGATTCGGCCGTAGCCAACCACACCGGTGCCCGGCAGCGGCCGCATGTCCCCACCAGCGTAGGGCTTGTCGCCCTTCAGGTACTCGCACAGAAAAACGCTGCCGTCCCTCGCGAAACACACACTGCCCCAACCACGAACACCAAAGTCCACAGGCGGCAGTTGCTTGCCTTCGGTACCGACGCGGACGACGGCGTGGGCAAAGGGATCAAAACCCCACAGCACCCCGTCCGGGCCAAAGCGCAGGTTGACGATGAGATGCGTCGTGCCCTCGGCGTACAGGGTGCCCTTGGGCACCAGGTTCCGGTCGAACTGCAGAACGCGCCCTTCGCCGGCGTGGTCATCGCCGGGCACATTCATCAGGTAGGTGCAGCCGAGGAAGATATCCCCGGCCGCAAAGGGCTTCATCGTCGAGGTTTTGATGGTTGGGGTTGAGGTTGAGGTCGGGGTCAATGCCGCACCCTGCGTGAATTCCGGACACGGGCATTTTCCACCGAACCAGCGGCGGCCGTGTGTAAGGGGAACCCGAAATCCGCTCTCCGCAGCCCGGGAGCAGCCCGCGAGCAGCCCTAAGCGTCGGCGATCGGCTCCACCACCCCAAGGATCTGGTCGATCTCCATCCCGGCCGCCAGCCAGTCGTCGAGGTCGCTGCCACCCTCAAAGCCCCGACTTTCGGCCCGGAAGTAGGCTGCCTCGGCGATCATCCGATAACGGTCTTCGCCACTGTACCCGAGTGAATCCGCCACCGACTCAGCCGGTAACGGCTGCACCCGCTTCGTCTCACGTCGCACTGCCACTCCGCGAACCTCCACGCCTGTCCGGGCAGTCACATCGGGCCTTACGATTGCTTCTGCTGTCGCCATGGCCTTAACTCCTGTAGATGTGCATGAGTAACCAGCTAACAGTAGCATCATTCGACCGGCAGGGACATGCCGCATTAACCTGGGTTATCAGCTCTATCGTGACTTTCCCGGAGGGCGAATTTGGAACTCCCCCTGATACGAAAACTTCGGCAGTTCATCCCGCTGA
>CAZPNN010000313.1:0-1664 GCA_964587605.1 uncultured Chromatiaceae bacterium | reverse complement strand
CGGTGCTGCTCCGCCGGACTCTGATGGGCAGCGGCCGGTTTGCCGCTACCCCGCCCCGCCGGGGTGATTTGCGCCCGGAGTGCGCTGTGCGGCGCGAACACACCGTGGAATCTCGTCAGGTGGACTCGCGGCCGCGGCACCTGCGTCGTGCCGTCCCGGTACGGGGTCTTTAAGGTGTAGCGCACTCGGCCCTGCGGCGTCAGTGCCAGGCGCCCGGTGGCCAGGGCCGGCCGGGTGATGTAGCGGCACAGCCGTTCCAGCGTGCCGCGGTCGTGGGCTCTGACCGCCACCCCGGCGTGCAGGGAAAAACCCGCCGCCGTCGCCAGGTGCGGCTTGCTGGGGCGGGTGCTCCGGGCGGGCACGGTCTGCAGCGTGAAGGCCTTGCGGCCCTCGTGCGGCCCGACCGCGATCCGGTAGCTGATCGAGTGACTCTGCAGGGCTTCCAGCCCAGCGTCCTCGCGGGGTTCGCGGCTCAGGTGGCTGCTTTCGGTATCCCGCACCAGCAGCCCGTGCCGTTCCAGGTGGCGGCCTATCCTTGAAGTGATTCGTTCAAGGACCGCGTCGAGTTCCGTCTTCGTCGGTGGCGGCACGCGTTGGAACTGCGCTTGCCCATTCACCCGGGCGTACGCCCCGTCGAGGCACAGCATGTGGAAGTGAATATTCAGGTTCAGCGCGCTGCCGAAGTGCTGGATCAGCGTCACCGTGCCGGTCTGGCCGGTGTGGTGGGTCAGTCCGGCTTTTTTTACCAGGTGGCTGGCAATGGCCCGGTAGACGATGCCGAGCACCCGGCCCATCGCCGCCGGGTCTGCGGCGAACAGGAAGCGCAACGGAAAGGGCACGCTCAAGACCCACTGGCGGATCGGCTCCTGCGGCAGGACTGCATCGACCAGCAGTGCGGCGCTCTCGGTCATGCGCCGCGCCCCGCAGCTCGGGCAGAAGCCCCGACGCTTACAGCTGAAGGCCACCAGCCGTTCCGCGTGGCAGGTGGTGCAACGGACACGAAGGAAACCGTGCTCCAGGCGGCCGCACTTCAGGTACGCCTCGAACTCCCGCTCCACGTAACTCGGCACGCTGCGGCCGCGGTCGGTCAGTTCCTGAAGGAAGGCCGGGTAGTGGCGCTCGACGAGCTGGTAGAGAAGGGTCGCTTCCGGACGATGGCGGGCGTATCGAACTGCGGAATCTGCAAGTTGGCGGACGGGCTCCATGCACAGAGCCTCCGAGGACCAACCGGTTCGGCGCCACCCGAAAATCCAGGTAGATGGGGCGGACCAGCGCCGCCAGGCGGGTTACCAGAGGATCTGACTGCATTTAGCGGCCAGCAGTGTTTCTTCACCAAATGGCTGGAATCCAGGCCTTCTCCCGCCTCGCCATTCACCGCTAGCGTCCAGCCCAGCAAAAACCGGACACGTCCCCAGTTTTCATCTGTCAAGTCACGCTTGACATGGCCTGGTACCCGATGGCTATACTCACTTTCAGAAGCAAGGGGCTCCAGCGACTCTTCGAGGACGACGATCGCCGGGGCGTTCCACCAGCCTCGGCGCGGAAGCTGTGCGACATCCTTGCTGCCCTGGACAATGCGCGAAGCTTGTCGGAATTGCGGGCATTCCCGGGATGGCGCCTGCACCGGGGGAACGCTTACGACGTGGACCTGGTTGACTACCACT
>CAZPNN010000312.1:0-2301 GCA_964587605.1 uncultured Chromatiaceae bacterium | reverse complement strand
CGCGCTGCGCTGGTCGGCGGATGTCACCGTAGCGGGTCCTGGCCCGCTCGACTGGCCCGACAATTTCTGGCCTCCTGCCCGGTCTGTGGCCTTCCTGCTGATCAAGTCCTTCTGGCCATGGCCGCAGATGCATTTCGTGCCGCCGCAGTCGCTGCCCGGTGCCGCCGGGACGATAGTGGCGCTGGCAGCATTCGCCGGCCTGCTCGGCTGGGCCGGCGCGCGCTGGCGGCGCGCGGGCGACGGCGTGCCCCTGCTGGCGGCGATCTGGTTCGGCGCCGCCACGACACCCGTGGTGGCCGCATCGATCCTCTCGGTGGCCGAGGCGCCCGTGGCCGAGCGTTACCTGTATCTGCCATCCGTGGCGACGGCGTTGCTGTTCGGCCTTCTGGTCGCTGCCGCCGTCGCCCGCGGCTGGCGCGCTGCCGCGGCAGGCGCAGCAGTTACCGTGCTGGTGCTGTACTCGGCCACGACTTTCCAGCGCGGCTTTGTCTGGCAGGACGACGAGTCGCTGTGGCGCGATGCCGTCAGCAAGACCCCGGACGAGGCGCTGCCGCTGAACGAGCTCGCCGTGGTTCGCGAATCACGCGGGGATCCCGACGGCGCCCTGGAACTCTGGCTGCGGGCCCGAAAACTGACCAGCGAGCGGAGGATTGCCGGGATCGTGGACGGCAATATCGGACTGGTCTACCTGCGGCGGAGCGACTACGCGGCGGCCCGTCCATACCTCGAATCCGCCCTGCGCCAGCACGAACCGCAGCACAACGCCCAGCGCGGTCTCGGCGCCGTGCTCTATTCGCTGGCAGTGGAAATCCCGTTGTCGCAGACCTCCGCAGCACAGGTTCTCTCGATGCTGGAATCGGCCAGGACGCATTACGAAGTTGCGGTGCGCGTGAACCCGCTGGCCATTCCGGCACGACTGGAGCTTGCGCTGGTACTGGCGCGCCTGGGCGACGTGACCGCGCGCTACGGCGGCAGCGAGCCGCCGGCGACCTACTATGCGGAAGCGCTCGGTCAGATGGAGTGGGTGTTTGCCCGTAACCCTGCGGCCGGCGAGGTCCCCGCGACCCGCATGCTCGCCGAGCGTTTGCGATCAGCCCTCGCCCGGCGCAACCACAAAGGACCATGACGAAAGTAACGCGAAGGCGAAACTGGTGGGTGCGGCTCGGCGACGAGGCGCTGCTCGACCTGCGCTTTTGCGACCTCGGCCTGACGATCGACAAGAGCCCGTTGATGCCGGCGCTCAGGCGCCTGGACAGCGAACTCGAGAGGCGCGGTTTTCGTTTCCGGCCGCACATGTGGCTTTCGCAGGAATGGTTCTGTCCCGACAGCGTGCCGGGCTTTGCCATTCCGTTCTACCTGGCGCATCCACGCCTGGCCCGACTGGAGCGTCGGCTGATGCACGAGGTCGAGGGCGGCAACCAGCGGTGGCTGCAGCGGATTCTTCGTCACGAGACCGGTCATGCCCTGGACAACGCCTACCGGCTCCGCCGGCGTAATGTCTGGCGGCGGACCTTCGGCCCGGCCACGCGGCCGTATCCGACCCGCTACAGGCCGCGTACGACGAGCCGCAATTACGTCATGCATCTCGGCCACTGGTATGCCCAGAGCCACCCGTCCGAGGATTTTGCGGAGACATTCGCCGTGTGGCTGGCGCCGAACTCCGCGTGGCGCACCGACTACGAAGGCTGGCAGGCGTTACGCAAGTTGCGCTATGTGGATGAACTGATGACGGAGATCCTTGATGTGTCGCCTCCGGTGCGCAGGAAGACCCGCGTCGAACCGCTGGACACGGACCGGCGCACGCTTCGCGAGCATTACGACGAAAAGCTGAGCTACACGAGCGCCACCGGGACGCATCGCTACGACGTGCGGCTGCGCCGGGTTTTCTCGCCCGCGCAACGCCACCCTGGCCGGCCGGCGGCCGCAACCTTTCTGCGGGAAGCACGGCCGGAACTCCAGCGCCTCCTGATTCGCCGCTCACGCCTGCATCCGTATCTCGTGCATCAGGTCATGCGCATGGTGATCGCTCGCTCGCGCGAACTCGATCTGTGCATGGATGGATCTTTGCGTCAGACAAAGCGCAGAGCGTTCGGACTGCTGGAGCGCATACTGTTCGACTTCGTGCGCCGTGGACGGGAGGGCTACGCGCTGTGAAGAAATTGCGCGTCCTGATCCTGACCCACGAGAGCCTGGTGCCTCCGGACTCGCTCGATGGTTACTCATTGCAGGAGATCGACGAGTGGAAAACCGAGTACGACGTGATTTCGGTGCTGCGCAAGGCGGGGCACGAAGTCCGGGTGC
>CAZPNN010000311.1:0-5483 GCA_964587605.1 uncultured Chromatiaceae bacterium | reverse complement strand
ACACTTTCCGGCTGATGAGCACGGACTCGCCTTCTTCGACGGGACGCATCTCTACGAGCACGCTGATCCGCGCCAGGGATTTCACCCGGAGTGGAGCAGCTCGATCTTCAACTACGGCCGCGCCGAAGTCCGCAGCTTTCTGGGCAGCAGCGCGCTGTTCTGGCTGCGGAACTACCACATTGATGCACTGCGCGTGGATGCCGTGGCATCAATGCTGTACCTCGACTACGCGCGCAAGGACGGCGAGTGGATTCCGAACCGCTATGGCGGTCGTGAGAACCTTGAAGCCGTCTCGTTCCTGAAAAGCCTGAACGAGGCGGTCTATCGCGACCACCCGGACACCCAGACGATCGCGGAGGAATCCACGTCCTGGCCAATGGTGTCCCGGCCCGCGTATCTCGGCGGCCTGGGCTTCGGGCTGAAGTGGAACATGGGCTGGATGCACGACACGCTCGCCTACATGAAGACCGACCCTGTTCACCGGCGATACCACCACGACAGGCTGACCTTCAGCCTCTGCTACGCCTTCAGCGAGAATTTCATGCTGCCCCTGTCGCACGACGAAGTTGTGCACGGCAAGGGCTCCCTGATCGGCAAGATGCCGGGCGACAACTGGCGGCAGTTCGCCAACCTCCGGCTGCTGTACGGCTACATGTGGGCACACCCGGGCAAGAAGCTGCTGTTCATGGGCTGCGAATTCGGACAGCGGCGCGAGTGGCAGCACGAGGAGAGCCTGGAATGGCACGTCCTTGATTACCCGGACCATGCCGGCGTCCAGCGCTGGGTCCGCGACCTGAACACGCTGTTGCGGGGGTCGCCGTCGCTGTATCAACGGGATTTCGAGGCGGACGGCTTCGCCTGGGTCGACTGCAGTGATCTGGGGGCCAGCGTGATCTCGTTTCTGCGCAAGGGCCACGACCACCGGGATGTGATGCTGATCATCTGCAACCTCACGCCCGTCACCCGGGCGAACTACACCATCGGTGTGCCCCACGGTGGCCGCTGGCTCGAACGGCTGAACAGCGACGCGCACATCTACGGCGGCAGCGGTGCCGGCAATTTCGGGGGCCTCCAGGCATCGTCGCTTCCGGCTCACGGCCATCAGCACTCGCTCACTCTCCTGCTGCCGCCCCTGTCGGTGCTGTACTTTTCCACCGAAGGCACAGGGCCTTAAGCGCACAGGCTGACCAACGTGGTTGGAACGTCATTCTTTCGACTGCCGCCCGCTAGTCGCGAAACGCCACACCCTTGCGCGTCACCGGCTGCGTCCAGTCCGGGAAGTGCTCGGCGAAGCGCTTGTTGCGATTGCCATAAACCAGCGTGGCCTTCGCGGTACCACCGCGCCACACATCCCACTTAGGGTCCGCGTAGCGTTCGAAAAATGCGGTGAGCTGCCGGTCGAGATCCGCTACCACGGCGCCACGATCCGGGTCTGCCGCCAGGTTCCGCGTCTCGCCCGGGTCGTTGGCCAGGTCATAGAGCTCGTTGGGTTCGGCAAGAAAGCGCTTGATGTATTTCCACTGCCGGGTCTGGATCGCCCGCGTGGTGATGTACTCGAAGAATACCGGTTGTTCCGGCCGTGGTGCGCCACCCCGAAGCAGCGCCGCGTGACTCAGGCCCGGCGTGTTGGCGACAGCCCTGTCCGCCAGCCCGAGGTAGTCGAGCAAGGTCGGCAACAGATCGAACTCATTCACCGTGTGATCCGACCGCGTGCCGGCGGCGATTCGTCCCGGGTGCCGGATGATCAGGGGGATCTGCATGTTGGCATTGAAGGCCGGGTACGGAGTGCCCCAGGAGCTGTTGCCCCACAGGCCGTGCTGACCCCAGGCAGAACCCTGGTCGGAGAGAAAAACCACCAGCGTGCTGCCCGCCAGGCCCGCCGCGTCCAGGGCAGCGAGCACGCGCCCTACCCCGTCGTCGACCATCGAGACTTCCGACGCCACGTTAATCATGGCCCGCGGATCACTGAGAGCCGTAATGGCGGCCTTGCCCACATTGCCCCCGCGTAACGGAATGTTGTCGGGGAACGAGCGCGCGAAGGCTTCGAGGTACGGGTGCGCCGGTTCGCCGACCGGCCGCGGCGGGTGCGCCTCGTACCACGCGGCGTGGCGCGTGGCCGGCGGATCGAGCACCGTCGGCGGCAGCACGTAGGGCCCGTTGTAGGAGAGCATCAGGAAGAACGGCTGCCTCTTTTCCTGCGCAGTGGCCTTTTGCATGCCGATGAAATCGACGGCGCGGCGCGTCCAGAAATCCGTCACGTGCTCCTTGAGTTCCGAAACGTTGAAGGTCCGGCCGTTGTCCACGACCACCTGGTCCACGAAGCTCTCAGTATGCCCGCCGCTGAATGTGGCCCAGAAACCGAAGCCGAGTTGCGGCTTCTCGTGTGCGCCCAGGTGGTGCTTGCCCACCAGTGCCGTCACGTAACCCGCATCGGCCAGCGTCTGCGGCAAATTGCGAAATTCCTCAATGGCCGAGTAGTCCGGCACCGCGAAGCGCTCCGGCAAGCCGTTGTGGACCCCCGTACGGGAGGGAATCAGCCCCGTGAGCAGGGTAGCGCGCGCCGGTGAGCACACCCCGCTGGTCGCAAACGCACGGGTAAACAGCATCCCCTCGGCGGCCAGTTGATCGATGTGCGGCGTGCGGATCTCCCGGTTGCCATAGGCCCCAAGCAGCGACGGGCTCTGATTGTCGGTGAGGATCAGCAGGAGGTTCGGACGGTCGGTAGCCGCGGCGTTGCCGCCAATCGCGACCAGGGTGGCAAGGGTCGCGAGATACCAACGCATAATCGTCATCGCTCGTCCTCGTAATGCGCGATACGCTGTCGCAGACTGTAGCGTACCGCACCCGACGACCAGGGAACCCCTCATCATGATCCGACACATTGCCCTGCTGACCCTGATGGCACTTTTCCTGGGCGGCTGTGCCCTGTTTCAGCAAAGCGACCCCCCGCAGGTGACGATGGCCGGTATCGAGCCATTGCCCGGCGAGGGGCTCGAATTGCGCATGCTGCTCCGCTTGCGGGTACAGAACCCGAACGCCGCACCGATCGAGTACAGCGGCATCTACGTCACCCTCGACGTACAAAACAAGACCTTTGCCACCGGCGTGAGCGACGAAAGCGGCACAGTGGCAGCGTTCGGCGAATCCGTCATCAGCGTGCCCGTCACCGTCTCGGTGCTGCGCATGGCACACCAGTTCATGGGCATGCTCGACGGGAAACCCGTCGATAAGATCCGCTACGACATGCGCGGCAAGCTGGGCCGCGATTCATTCAGATCCCTGCGGTTCGAGTCGCAAGGCGAGTTCATGCTGCCCGGTTCGCCGCCTCCGTCAGGTCGCTGATGAGCAGCGGCCTCCGGCTTTCATGGGTTGCCCTGGCAGCCGGACTGCTGCCACTGGTGGTCGTCAACACCTGCTACATCATCTCCGTGCAGGGTGGCCATATTCCGGGCTGCGTTCCCTACCTCAGTGGCTGCACGTCGATCAGCGCCGCTGGTCGTCATGGTGCCGCGTACTTTCTCTTCAAGGGCGGCATGATCCCAGCCGCCGTGATCATCGCTACCTACTGGGTGCTGTGCCGGCGGTGGTTGCTGTCACTGGGCGCCACTGACTCCGTGGCGGTACATGCCATGGTGACGCTCGGCGTGATCTCGGCGGCGTTCCTGGTGCTCTACACCGTCTACCTGGGCTCGAAAGGCGACTTCTACAACCTGATGCGCCGCTACGGCGTCAACGTGCACCTGTCCTTCGGCGTGCTCGCCCAGATCCTGCTCACTCGCGAACTGATGCGGCTGTCGGCCGCCGCACGAAAACCCGTGCCGCGATGGATCATCCGCAGCAAACTGGCGGCCGTGGGACTGCTGCTGGCGCTCGGCCTTTTGAGCATTCCCGTTGGCAACTTCATGCCCGACAAGGATCACGCCGAGAATGCCATCGAGTGGCTTTTCGCCGCGCTGATGGCCGGGTACTACCTGCTCACCGCCTGTGCGTGGCGCGCAACGAACTTTCGTGCCGCATTCAGGGTGAATCCGGACTGAAGTTCGTCATGCTGAAGCACTTCGCCGTCGCACGCCCCAACTGGCTGTTGCGGAAGGGGGCAACTCCTGCAGGGCCGCCAGCAGGCGCTTGCCGAGCGTGGCCACTGGCAGCTTGTTGAGGTCACGCTGAATTTCCAGAATCACGCGCTTGCGGACCGGGGCCGGCAGGTGCCGGCGATAGATCCCCAGCGTCTGCGACGCCGCAACCAGCACGATCTGCGTCCCGCTCCCTCGTTTCAGGTGTGCCGCCAGCGCCGCGGCCACCTGCCGGACGAGCTCCTCTTCCGCGTGTTCCTTCATGCTGTGTTTCGCCTGGTACGCGTGACGAACTCCCCCGGAGCGGTTCATTACCCGCCCCGGCCGGCTCGTGCCGAGTGCACTCTCCCGCTTCTTGCCTGCCGGGTTGACGAAGGTACGCACCGGTTTCAGCGCGCTGCGGCGCGTGGGCAGATCATAAAGCTCCGCCTTCGACTTGTTGGCCACGATTACGCGGATTCCGCTCATATCAGCCAGCTCCTTTTGTGATTAATGCTGTTCCGGGCTTTCCCTGATGCGCAACACGGCCGCCTGGCGCGAATTGCAGCGGTGCTGTTCCATGGCGCCCTCTGCAAGCAACCCAACCCACATATACCAGTTTCGCCGGGCAGGCCGGGCCGCTCAATTCGGACAATCCCGTATCGGTGGCCAGGTTTCAGCCGACGGCAGACCTGGGGTCCGAACAATTCCAGCGAAGGTCTGATTTGAGGCCGCGCAGACGGACCGCACAGCTGTACCCTGTCTGCTCACAAAAGCAGGGAGGTCGCCCATGTCCGAACCCGGTTCGGCTGCTCCACAGATTCCCATCCCGCCACCAGCCCAGCCACTCCATCGACGCGAGCCGTTGCCCTGGCAGCGGCCGAAGCCCGTGGAGGACGACGTCGATGCACCCGCGCGGCTCAAGGCGATACTGGCAAGCCCCAGCTACTGCGAGGCCGATCAGGACGTCGACTTCCTGCAACTGGAAGAGACACGAGGCGTGCGGCTGCAAATCGACTATGCCAAGCCGGAGATGCTGCTCAAGAAGCACGGCATCACGCACACCGTCGTGGTCTTCGGCAGCACCCGTATCACCGAGCCAGCTGCTGCAAGGCGGGCGCACGCAGCGCGGTGCGCTGACTGTGCGGCGCAACCGGCCGATCCAGAGCGGCAGCATCGCCTGCGCATCGCCGAACGCATCCTCGCCAAGAGCCGCTACTACGACGTGGCACGGGAATTCGGGCAGCTCGTGGCGCGCGCGGACAGGGGCGAGAACGATTCGCACCTGGTAGTTCTCACCGGCGGCGGCCCGGGAATCATGGAGGCGGCCAATCGCGGTGCCTTTGATGCCGGCGCCAAGTCGGTTGGCCTGAACATCCGGCTGCCGCACGAGCAGTACCCGAACCCGTACATCACGCCCGATCTCTGCAT
>CAZPNN010000310.1:0-3552 GCA_964587605.1 uncultured Chromatiaceae bacterium | reverse complement strand
GCGGCTCATCCGCCAGGGCGTGAATGGCGTGATGATTGCCCACGTGCGCTATCCGCGGATTGATGGGGAGGTGGCGAGTCTTTCGCCGTACTGGTTGCGCACGACGCTGCGTGGTGAGCTGGGCTTTGGCGGCGTGATCTTTTCCGACGACCTCAGCATGAAGGCGCTCGTCAGCGAAGGTGACATGCCTGAGCGCGCCCGGCGGTCGTTGGGCGCCGGCGCCGATATGGCACTGATCTGCAACGACCCCGGTGCCGCCGATGCGACGCTCGCCGCATTGAAGGGGTACAGCGACCCCGTTGGCCAGTCCCGCCTGATTGCCCTTCGCCGGCGGCATCCTGACCCCGGTGATGCCGTGGCCGCCGGCGGGGAGTTCCGCGGGTCAACGCCGTGGCAACAGGCCGTGGCCGCCCTGGATCAGGCCCAGGCGCGACCGGGCCTGACGCTCAGTTGATGGCTCCACCGGTCCTGGGCTCGCGGCTATTGGTGCCCCGAGCCGAAGTCGACGCGGCATTCGGGCGTCTCGTCGCCGTCACGCAGCCGCTCGTGACGAGCGATGAATGCGTCCTTCTGGGCGTGCTGCTGGGCGGCCTCGTGCCGCTGGCCCGGCTTGCCAGCCAGCTCCATGGCGATTTTCTGCTCGATACGTGCCGGGTGGGGCGGTACGGCGATGCCACCCGCGGCGGGAATCCTGAGTGGGTGGCGAAGCCCCGCACGGACCTGCGCGACCGGCACGTCGTGATCGTCGACGACATCCACGACGAGGGCGTAACGCTCGAATTCCTGGCGCGCCATTGCCAGCAGGCCGGTGCCCGCCGGGTGACCACTGTCGTGCTGGTGCGCAAGCGACACGCACGGCCGGTGACCGGGCGTGAACCCGACATCGCCGGGCTCGAGGTTGGCGACGAGTACGTGTTCGGCTGTGGTATGGATTACCAGGGGCACTGGCGGCACCTGCCCGAGATCTGGGCACTGCCGGCCGCATGAGGAATTGACAGTGCGTCTTGGCATCATCGGAGGCACGGGTAGCGCCGGACTGTTTGGCGGCGGCGCGCCGGTCGCGTTGGTGCCGGGACCCTGGGGCGAGACGTCGGGACCCCTCCGGCGTTGCCGGGTGGGCGGATGCGAGGTGCTCGTTCTCGCGCGGCACGGTGACCCCGGCACACCGCCTATCCCCCCGCATCGGGTGAACTACCGGGCGAACGTCTGGGCGCTGCGGGAAGCGGGTGCGGAGCACGTGCTGGGCATCAACGCGGTGGGCGGCATCACGCCTGCAACGCCGCCGGGCCGGCTTGTCATTCCTGATCAGCTGATCGACTACACCTGGGGCCGCGAACACACCTACACGGGAGAGCATGGGTTTCCCCTGAGGCATGTGGAGTTTACGGTTCCGTTCAGCGCCGAGCTCCGGCACAAGCTCGTTGCAACAGCCAGCACTCTCGGGCTCGATGTCATGTCTGAAGCCACTTACGGCGCGATGCAGGGGCCCCGCCTGGAATCCGCCGCGGAGATCGACCGACTCGAGCGCGACGGCTGTCACGTGGTCGGCATGACCGCGATGCCCGAGGCCGGCCTGGCCCGCGAACTGGATCTGTCCTACGCGCTCTGCTGTGTCGTGGTCAACCGGGCGGCGGGCCGGGCACCGTCGGGGCTCGGCATTCATGCCGAAATGGCAGCGTCCCTGGCAACCGGCATGGACCGCGTTCGTCGACTCCTCACGGGACTGGTCACGGCGGATTGAACGTGATCCGTGACTCACTGCGCCGGGCAGTGACCACCTTCACAGAACCGGTCCTTACCTAAGGCTAGGATGAAGGTCCGGGTGGTGCGTCGCCACGGCTGGGCTTATGTTCATCTTGTCGAATGATGCCGAGAAATGTCTTCTAAGTCATTGAAAAAGCTTAATCGGCACCTCTTGTGGCAGGCGCTCGACGCTGTCCCGGCACCAGCACTGATTATCGATGCCCAGCACCGCGACCGGCAGGTTGTCTACGCGAATCCTGCGGTCGGCATGGCGCTCGGCCTGCATCCCAATGAACTGATCGGGCGTACGTCAGACAGCCTTGCGGACGTGATCTTCGATCCGGCCTCGCCTGAGCCGTGGCGCCCCCGGGTCGCCCAGGGTGGCTGCCTCGAGCTGCGTCCGGCGGCGCTTTACGATCAACCGGGCAAAGCTGGCTACTGGCTGTTGACCACCGCCGTACTCGATCCCCCGATTTCTCCACTGATGACAAGTACGGGCAGCTTCCGCGCAGCGGATCTCTGGACCCGCGGGTTGCGCGATGAACGCACCGATGGCACTACGGGTATACCCGGCCGGAATTCGCTGCTCGAGGTCCTGATGCGGGACTGGTCGATCGCCCGCCGGGAGCAGCAGCGACTCAGCGTCATCGTCTTCCGGGTTGATGCGCTCGAAAGTTACCAGGGCCTGTTCGGCCGGCATGCCACCGACACTTGCCTGCGCCGGATCGCGCACGCGATTGCGAACTCCCTGCAGCGTGCTTCCGACTACTGTGCCCGTGTTGGACACGACCGCTTTGCTGTGCTGATTGGTGGTTCGGAAGAGGAGCGGGTGGCCGAGTTCGCTGAGCGCATCGCGCAGCGGATCCGCGATCTCGCGATTCATCACCCGCGTTCGCAACTTGCCCGCTATGTTACGGTCTCGTGGACCCTGGCCTCCGAAGTGCCGGGGGCGATGGCCGAGGAGTCGTGCTTGCTTGAGGATGCAGAGGCACGCATCACCGGCAAGGCGCCAGGTGAGGCATCCGGCCGCGACGACGAATTTAACGCCGACGCTGGCTGACGAATTCAACGCCGGAAGTTCCTCCTGCCACGACAGTCGTCGCGGCGCCGCTCAGCTCACGTTCCCGGTCAGTCCTTTTCGAGAGCCACGCGCCGGGTGGCCTCGGTCATGTCATCAACCGTGGCATTGAAGAATGTGCTGCGCAGCCGGCCCTGGCGATCCAGCAGGTAAACCTGCGAGGTGTGGTCGACCAGGTATTGGCCCGCGCTGTCCCTGGACATGCCCTTGAAGAACACGGCGGAAAACTGGTCAGCGATGTCCCGCACTCGTCGCGGATCACCCGTGAGCCCGATGAAGTCCGAAGATACTGGCAGCAGGTAACGTTTCAGGTCGGCTGGCTTGTCCCTGTCGCCGTCGACGCTGATCATCACGATGCGGGCCTCGCGAACCGCCTTGTCGGGCGAGCTCGCGATCACTTGCAGCTGACCGAGAATTAACGGGCAGGCATCGGGGCAGTTGATGAAACCGAAGAACAGCAGCACCGGCGATCCCCGAAGCGTGTGGAGGTGGAAGGGCTGGCCGTCCTGGTTGGTCAGCTCGAAGTCCGCGATGACCTTGGGCGGGCTTTCGTCGACCACGCGCCCGGTTGCCGCCCACGTGGCTGTCGTCGCCAGCAGGGCGACCATCGCCAGAAGTGCACCGTTGAATCGCACCGCTACCTCCATTGCGCCCGGGACCACCGTCAAACGCCTCGAGTAGCGTACAACTTGTCTGTTCCGGCGTCGCCAGTCGGACCGCCTTGACATAAG
>CAZPNN010000309.1:0-1833 GCA_964587605.1 uncultured Chromatiaceae bacterium | reverse complement strand
TCAACGCAGCAGCTTCTCGATCTCCGGAATGACCTGGAACAGGTCGCCCACCAGTCCGATATCGGCAATCTCGAAGATGGGCGCGTCACCGTCCTTGTTGACGGCGACAATCGTTCCTGAGTCCTTGATGCCGGTGAGGTGCTGGATAGCGCCGGAGATCCCAAAAGCCATGTAGAGTTCGGGCGCAATGATCTTGCCCGTCTGGCCCACCTGCATGTCGTTCGGGACGAAACCCGCGTCGACCGCCGCTCGCGATGCGCCAACGGCGGCTCCGAGCCGGTCGGCAAACTTGTAGAGCAGGGCAAAGTTCTCGGCGCTGCCAACGCCGCGTCCACCCGACACCACGAGGCGCGCGGTCTGCAGGTCGGGCCGGTCCGTCTTGCCGGAGCGCAGTTCGACGAAGCGGGTGTGGGCAGGGAGGGTGGCCGATACCTCAACCGCGCGGACGGGAGCAGCGTTGCCGCCACCAACCGGCTTGAACGATGCGCCGCGGACCGTGGCCACCACCTTGATGCCGTCGGGCACTTCGACCGTGACCAGCGCGTTGCCCGCGTAGATCGGACGCTGAAACGTGCGCGGACCCACGACGCTCATGATGTCGCTGAGCTGGGGCACGCCGAGCAGCGCTGCCACCCGCGGCAGGAGATCCTTGCCGTAGGTGGTCGAGGGCGCGAGCACGACGTCGTAATCTCTGGCCAGGCTGACAATCTGCGGCGCCAGTACGGCCGCCAGGGCTTTAGCGTTGGCCGGGTTCGTCACAGTTAATACGCCGGTGACCCCTTCAAGCGCAGCCGCTTCGGCGGCTACGGCGCCGGGGCTACTGCCGAGGATGACGATATCGGCACCGGCAGGCTCGATGGCCACGGCGCAGGCGACACAACGGGCGGTGCTCTGGTTGAGGTGCTCGCCATTGTGCTCGCCGATGATCAGGACGCGGGTCATGCCAGGACCCCCCGGTCGCGCAGGGCGCCAACGAGCTCGTCGACGGTCTTTACCATCGCTCCCTTGGTGCGGACGGGTGGCGTGTCGTACTTCTGCACGCGAAGAACCGGCGCCGTGTCGACGCCGAGCGAGTCGATGGCCACAATCTCAATAGGTTTCTTCTTGGCCTTCATGATGTCCGGAAGCTTCACGTAGCGCGGTTCGTTCAGCCGCAGGTCGCTGGTGACGACGGCCGGCAGATCCACCTCGAGCACTTCGAGTCCGGCGTCGACTTCGCGAGTCACGGTGGCCACGGTGCCGGTTAGTTCCAGCTTCGAGGCGAAGGTGGCCTGCGGGCGGTCCCACAGCGTCGCTAGCATCTGGCCTGTCTGATTGCAGTCATCGTCGATCGCCTGCTTGCCAAGCAGCACCAGTCCGGGCTCTTCCCTGACGACGAGCTTAAGGAGGACGCGTGCTGCGGCCAGTGGTTCCAGTTCAGCCGTGGACTGCACGAGAATGGCGCGGTCGGCGCCCATCGCGAGCCCGGTGCGCAGTTGTTGTTGTGCATCGTCCGGCCCGATGGACACAAGCACGACCTCGGTGGCCAGCCCTCTGTCCCGGATTCGCAGGGCCTCTTCAAGGGCGATTTCGTCGAACGGATTGATGCTCATTTTCAGGCCGTCGGTCGCAACACCGGAGCCGTCAGGCTTGACGCGTATGCGGACGTTGTAGTCAACGACACGCTTGAGGCATACGATGATTTTCTGCATGGCGGGATCCTTGAGTCCAGGCGGGACAGTGAGGCAGCCCGCTATTTTCAACGACGCCGAAAGGAGTAACAAGCCATGGCGCCAGCGAAGACAGAAGTCCTGCGGGATTCACTGCTGATTTCGGCACAGGACCTGGCCGATG
>CAZPNN010000308.1:0-6093 GCA_964587605.1 uncultured Chromatiaceae bacterium | reverse complement strand
GGGTAGCATCAGTGAGGTATTCGACGGCGATGCGCCGCACCGGCCGCGAGGCTGCTGTGCACAGGCGTGGAGTGTGGCCGAAGTGCTGCGCGCCTGGTTCGCGCTCGGGGAGCAGACATGAAGGTTGTGGGCCTGCATGGCGAACTGAAGGAGGCTCCGTCAACGGCTCCGGCAACGGCCCCGTCAGAGGCGCAGGCCAAAGCGCGGGAGCCAGCCACCGCGACCGCCGAGGACCGGCGCCTGGCCGAGGAATTTGCGCCGGGCCAGGGCTGGAAAAAGTGGGGCCCCTACCTGTCGGAACGGCAGTGGGGCACGGTGCGGGAGGATTACAGTCCCCACGGTAATGCCTGGGAGTACTTCCCCCACGAGCACGCCCGTAGCCGTGCCTACCGCTGGGGTGAGGACGGTATCGCCGGCGTTTCCGACCGGACGCAGAACCTGTGCCTGTCCCTCGCGCTCTGGAACGGGCACGACCCGATCCTGAAGGAGCGGCTCTTTGGCCTGAGCAACAGCGAGGGCAATCACGGCGAGGACGTCAAGGAGCTCTACTACTACCTCGATGGCACGCCGACGCACTCGTACCTGAAGATGCTCTACAAGTACCCGCAGGCAGAGTTTCCCTATGCCCGGCTGGTGCAGGAGAACGGCGAGCGCGGCATCAACCAGCCAGAGCTGGAACTGATCGATACGGGCGTTTTCGACGACAGCCGCTACTTCGACGTGTTCGTCGAATATGCGCAGGGCGCGCCTGAAGACATCCTGATGCGTGTCACTGCGTTCAACCGCGGGCCCGAGCCCGCCACGCTCCACCTTCTGCCACAACTCTGGTTCCGCAACACGTGGAGCTGGAAGCAAGGTGCGCCGAAGCCGAAACTTCTAGTCGTCGACGAAACGGAAGTGCTGGCTGAGCATGCCGCGCTCGGTACCTACCGGTGGTACGTGGACGGCGGGCCCGACCTGCTGTTTACCGAAAACGAGACCAACTTCCGGGTCCTTAAGGGCATGGATGTCGCCGGGTATTTCAAGGACGCTTTCCACGCTCGCGTTGTCAACGGCGACGCCGGCTCGGTAAACCGTGCAAACAGGGGTACCAAGGCTGCTGCCTGGTACCGGCTTAAGCTACCGGCCGGTGGCAGTCAGGAAATTCGCCTCCGGCTGCGGAAGGAACCCGCATCGATTCCGTTTGCTGATTTCGATCAGATCTTCGCGGCGCGCAAGGCCGAGAGTGACCAGTTCTACGGTCGCGTCCAGCACGGGCTTGCCAGCGAGGAGGCACGACTGGTGCAGCGCCAGGCGTTCGCGGGGCTGATCTGGTCCAAGCAGTTCTTCTATTACGACGTTCCCGAATGGCTGCACGGCGACTCCGGCCAGCCGGCGCCGCCGGCGGGACGCAGGCGCGGTCGCAACTGGGAATGGCAGCACCTCAACAATGCCGACGTCATTTCCATGCCCGACAAGTGGGAATACCCCTGGTACGCGGCGTGGGACCTGGCCTTTCACATGATTCCCTTCGCCCTGATCGACCCGGGGTTTGCCAAGCGTCAGCTCGTGCTGCTGACCCGCGAGTGGTACATGCACCCGAACGGGCAGATGCCGGCCTACGAGTGGGCCTTCGGCGATGTGAACCCGCCGGTGCACGCGTGGGCCGCGTGGCGCGTGTTCCAGATCGACAGAGCGCACAACCCGGAACAGCACGGCGGCAAGGGCGACCTGGAATTTCTGGAGCGGATCTTTCACAAGCTGATGCTGAATTTCACCTGGTGGGTGAATCGCAAGGACGCCGAGGGGCGTAACGTGTTCCAGGGCGGGTTCCTCGGGCTCGACAATATCGGTGTTTTCGACCGCAGCTCACAGCTGCCAACCGGTGGGCATATAGACCAGTCAGACGGCACGAGCTGGATGGCGATGTATTCGCTGAACCTGATGCGGATCGCCCTTGAGCTCGCTCAGCACAACCCCGTGTACGAAGACATCGCCACCAAGTTCTTCGAGCACTTCCTGCACATTGCCGAGGCCATGACCAGGGTGGGCGACAGCGACATGGGCTTGTGGGACGACACCGACAAGTTCTATTACGACGTCTTGCACCTGCCGAACGGGCAGATGGAGCGGCTCAAGGTCCGGTCCATGGTCGGGTTGATTCCGCTGTTTGCCGTCGAAACCCTGGATCCGGAGCTGCTCGATAAGCTGCCCACCTTCAAGCGGCGCATGGAGTGGTTCCTGAACTACCGTCCGGACCTGGCCTCGCTGGTCTCGCACTGGGAGGTGGACGGCAAGGGGCACCGGCGGCTGTTGTCGCTGCTGCGCGGTCATCGCATGAAGCGGCTGCTCAGCCGGATGCTGGACGAAACCGAGTTTCTCTCCGACTACGGGATTCGCGCGTTGTCCCGGCATCACGCGGAGCACCCCTATGTGTTCCACGTCAATGGCACGGATCTCTCGGTGGGTTACCGGCCGGCGGAGTCCGACACGGGCCTGTTCGGCGGCAACTCAAACTGGCGCGGGCCGATCTGGTTTCCCGTGAATTACCTGATCATCGAATCACTGCAGAAGTTCCACCATTACTACGGCGATGACTTCAAGGTGGAGTGCCCGACGGGGTCCGGCAAGTTCATGACGATCAACGAAGTGGCGGATGAGTTGTCGCGCCGCCTGGCCCGGATCTTCCTGCCCGGTCCCGACGGCAAACGGCCGGTGTTCGGTCAGCACCCGCGCCTGCAGACGGACCCGCATTTCCGCAATTACGTGCTGTTCTACGAGTATTTCCACGGCGATACCGGTCGTGGCGTCGGAGCCTCCCACCAGACCGGCTGGACGGCCCTGGTCGCCAAGCTGTTACAGCCCCGCAAGCAGGACTAAGGTCCGGTACCTTTTGCCACGAATTCAGCGATGCCGTTGGCGACGAATTGCACGCCGATACAGACCAGCAGGAAGCCCATGATGCCCTTCAGCGAGGCGATGCCGTCATCGCCCAGCAGGCGGAGCACGCGACGGGATTCACGGAGAATCAGAAAGGCTGACAGCGCCACGGTCAGGATCACCAGCACCGCACTCACGTAACCGCCGACCCGGTCGGCGATGCTCGTGGCAGCCGCGATCTGCGTGAAGCCGGTGATCACGACGGACATGGATCCCGGTCCCGACAGCGTGGGGATCGCCAGCGGGACCAGCGAAGGGTCGCGCCGGCTGGACGTGGATGCAGCGGAGTCGGGATCGTGGGCGTCCTCGTTCGCGAACAACAGGCGAAAGCCCAGGAAGGCGATGATCATTCCACCGGCAACCCGCAGCGCGGCTAGCGAGATCGAGAAAAACTCAAGGACAAGGGCGCCGGTCGCCAGGCAAGTCAGGAGCACGACGCCTGAGTTGACCGCAGCCCGCCGGGCGATGACTGCCTGCTCCCGGTCGGTCATCCCGGAGGTCAGCGTCAGGAACAACGGGACGGCCGCCGGGGGATTCATCATCGCGAACAGTGTGACGAGCCCGGTGAGATAAACCTCCAGCCATGGCAACAGCATGTTCGCTTTCAGACGTCGTAGTCGTCGAAGTCCTCGATTGCCTTGCGGAGCTGCCGGCGCTCGCGGGCCTCTTCGATCTTGCGTGCTGCCAGCAGGTGAAAGCCAGGCCGGATGGCGGGTGCCGAGGCCGCTTGCTGGTGTTCGGCAGCCGATTCTTCGGCTTCCATAGCCTCATCCGGAGCTTCCCACTCGTACTCGGGGGAGTCAGCTTCGCGCTTCGCCATCGCCGGGGTTCCTGTGACGAAAGATTCCGGTGCGAAAGATATTTCAATTTGCCCTTAAGTCAAGCAGCACGTGGTCAGGGCCAAAGCCGGCCTCTCCTGGCGAGGCAAGGCGGGGCATAATCAGGGCGAAATCATAGGGGGTACCTTGAAGATGAGTGCTGCACATCCCTGGCTTGAACCGACGAACTGGCCCAAGACGCCGTGTCCCCGGGAAATGCTTGAGGAACGCATCGAACGCGTCCTCACCATCACCAACATCGGGGTGCTGTCGACCATCGGCAAGGACGGTCCTATCGGCAGCCCGGTGGAGTTTTATGCCGACGGCCTGTCCATCTACGTCTTCCCGCAGCCCAACAGCCCGAAGCTGAAAGCAATGCAGCGGGATCCGCGTGTTTCATTCGCCGTGATGAATCCGATGGCCGGCTGGGCCTGCACGATGGGAGCGCAGCTCTTCGGCAAGGCGAAGCTGCTCGAGGTCGATACGCCGGAGTGGGGGCGAGGCATGGAAGTGTTCAAGTGGCCGGCTTCGTCCTTCGAAGTTGGCCGGGGGCTGGATAGCGGGCCGCCCAAGGGACTGCTGATGCGCCTGGATCCCGAGCGCGTGGTCTATACGGAGCATTTCCTTCGCAAGCGCGGGTACGCACCTCGCCAGATCTGGCGTCGTGACGGTTGAATTCATCTGTAGCCAACTTTATCGTCCCGACAGTACCCTGAGGAGCGCCCGTGCCGACCCTGATTGAAAAGCATCTTGCTTACGTCGACAACGCCACTGTTTCTGCCCAGAAGCGCCAGCAGAAACTCTGGAAGTCCCTGAACGCCAAGCGGGCCAAAAGCGGGATCCTGCCCCTGACCAACGAGGTGCTCGACGAATACATTCAGGCGGTGCGCATGACCGCCTCCCTGATGATCGACATCGAGATGGTGCGCGACGAGTACCTTGCCGAGAAGTCCGGCAAGGCGAAGCGCAAGACCAGGGCGAAAACCAGAGTGGCCACTGGCCGCAAGGGCCGCAAGAAGCGCTAGTACCCTTCCGGCTTGTGGCCAGCGCGCGCGACTGACCTCAGGTCGCGGGCTGGCTGGCCAGCCGGCGGTTGAGGCGCATCGCGGTCGGGATGAAGAGGGCGAGGGCGAGAAGGAAGCAAGTGATTGCGACCGCATTGGCCGGACCGAAGCCTTCACCGGTCAGGAATGCACTGACGATGAATGCTCCCAGGAAGAAACCTCCGATCTGCGCGGTCGGAATCAGCAGGCTGACCTTGCCGGTATTGTCGCTCAGGGCGATGGTGCCCATCAGGTAGGGTCCGGTCAGGTTCCAGAAGGTCTGGAACAGTGCTGCCGTCACCGCGAACTGCAGGAAGCTCATCTGGCCCTGCAACAGGTAGATCATGGCAACCTGCGCCAGCAAGGCCACCGTGACGGGGATAATCCGGCCGATGCGGTCGGCCAGCCAAGAGGCAAACAGTGCGCCAAGCATGGCGACGAACGTCGTGATGGCGAGAGCGTTGCCTACGTCATCCGAACTGATGCCGCCGTAGGTCCCGATGAGCTTGATGTAGAACCAGATGGCACCGAGCCCGGTGCACCAGATGAGCATCACCGCGAGGGCGATGAAGGCAGGCCCGGCTGAACCGGCGGTCTGCGTGCCTGCAGCGTGGTGGCCGCCGGCGGCTGCAGATTGCGGTAGCCAGCCGACTGTGGCGAGGGTCAGCAGGGCCAGCGCAGCGAGGGGCAACAGGACGCCGCCGACGCCGCCTTCCTCAAAGCCAGGCACGGACATTGGTAGTAGCCGGAAGCACAGTACGCCAAGCGCTACCTGGGCCGCGATGAGGAAGGCAAAGTTCCGCTCCTTCTGGGCCGTGCTGCCGATGATCCCGATCGCCAGCACGAACGCCGTGCCCTGGCCGAGAAAACCGACACCGAAGCGAATGGCCGTCAGCGCGCCCTCGGTAGTCTGGTAGCTCGATAGGACGTTGCCCGCTACCACTACGACAATTGCGAAGATCGCGGCCGTTCGCCAGTGGACCCGCCACATCCACAGCGTCGCCGCCAGTGGTGCGAGCGCCGTGCCGAGCGCTTCAATCGCGCTGATGTTGCCAGCGACAGCATCGGTGAATCCGAGAGACTTCACCAGCACCTCCGTCATGATCGGGCCGGCCATGATGGCGTAGACGCCGATGCAGCTCAGCAGGGCGGCGGCAGCAATGGTTGTTGGCTTGTCGGCGGACATGGGGCGCATTCCTGATCGGGGAGTGATGGGGCGCTACTTTACCCTGTAGCAGCGCCTTCCGGCGCTCCTACCCGGCGCGACGCAGTTCGGCGGGAATGATTTTCAGCAGGGCCAGTTCCCGCGGCCG
>CAZPNN010000307.1:0-12675 GCA_964587605.1 uncultured Chromatiaceae bacterium | reverse complement strand
TGGAGCGGATCAGCTGCCTGCTGCGGCCGGGCGGCCTTCTGCTGGTCGAGATCCCGAACATCGAGGGCTGGAGTCGTCGCTGGCGGCGGTTCATCACCCGATCGGGCCTGCACAAACAGCAATTTCCGGCGGACCTGATTGCCGGCCACTGCTGCGAGTACTCGCGGCGCTCGTTCATGGCGCTGATGGACCGCGCGGGCTACCGGCTCGTTCGCTGGGAGACCTACAGCAAGAAACCCCTGGTCAACTGGATCCTGTCGCGGGTTCCCATCGGGACGAAGGCGCGGGCGCTCGCGCAGCGCCTGCCGCGCCCCCGGTGAGGACGCCGCGCCGGGCTGCTACCGGTACTTCTCCCGGGAACTGCGCAGCAGGTCTCCGGCCCGCTTCATCGGCACCAGGAAAAGCCTCGTCACCCGGATTTTTGCGAGGTGACCTTTGCCTTCGATGGGGCCATAGCCGGGATCACAATATTTTCTATACAGCAGCTGCCACTCCGGCGAACTGAGGCAGGTCGCCTTGCTCGATAATTTTCGCTGACGGCCCTCCGTGAATTTCACCGGCAGCCCGAGCCCAATCTCCTCTGCAGTGGTGACGACGAAGTTGTTGGCGAAGAAAAGGTCCGACTGCCTGAGTTTGCCGCCGCTCGAGTCGTAACAATGTCGCAGGTCCAGCTGCTCTTGCCGGTTCTTGTTTATGAAGCGTTGCGCCAGCACCTGGTCTACATCGAGCTTGTTGTCAGGTGCGCCATGGTGCTGCAAGGCGCCCTTCAGGCGCGGGTCGTAGGGGAAATCCGGGAGCAGCGGCAGATCCCAGATGTTGAGCACGTCCTCCGTCAGGCCGAAATCGAAAAAATCGCTGAGAAAAAATGCCACCCGGCGGCCCCGGTAGACCTTCCGCGCCAGGGTGTTGGTAACGACAACCCGTTCCTGAAGAATCCGAAACTCCTCGCACCGCCCGGGATACCGCTGCTGGAGTCGCTTGAAACCGGCGCCTGTCAGATAGTTGTCAGCCCGCAGTTTCATCGCGTATCTGGACGTTACGCGCTTCAGTCCGCCGACTGTCGATACGATCTGCCGGTTGGTGTTCTCCTTGCGCGGCTCGCCGCCCGGGTGAAACCCGATGATGTTTGGTCCCGGGTCTTCGTTGATGACCAGTTCGTCGTAGTCAAGGCCGCTGATCTCCTGGTCTTCCCAGGTCGAGAGAATGATCCGCGCCCCTGGCAGATGCTTCCGCACGCTCGTCAGGCAGCGCCGCGTGATGCCCTCGTCCTGCGGCCGCTCCGGCAGCGACTGCACAGGCCCCTGGACGACTACCGTGATCTGCGCATTATCGATCATCGGTGCCTGCTGCTCCTGCTCCTGTTCCTCGGAAGGGCGACATGGGCTCGTGGAGAAGAGACTCGTACTCCGCGGGGGTGCCGAAGAAGATTACGTCGCTGCGCTCAATGATCCGATAGCGAATGTCCTTGCCCTCCCGGATCAGGAAGTTATAAATCGGCGCCACGTATATCTCGCCGCGCGCGAGGCCTGCGGTGCCGGCCTTGAGTTGGCCGCGATAGGCGGCCGCAAAATCCGCTGATGACGCGAAGTGGTACAGACCGGTGCTGCAGAGATTGGAAATCGGGTGCTTTTCGGCCGTCTCGATGACGCGGTTGCTGCCCGGCCCCGCAGGCCTGACGAACGACCAGTTGTCGCCGGTGCCGATAAATACGTCGAGATAGCCGTCACAATCAGCCCCGAAGTCTGGATGCGTGAAGCCCGGCTCTGCCGTGTCGATGTTGAAAATGGTAATCGGCTGCCTGTCTGCGTTGCTGGCTTCCAGTCCCAGGAACACTGTTTCGGCCTGTCCGCGCGTCGGCTCTTCGAGCATCACGATCCGTGCTTCTGCGATACCCAGCCGGCTGCACTGCTCGCGGACGAACGCTGCCGCGTCGAACTGCGCGAGGGTGATGAAAAGAAAAGGCGTGTCCTGGAAATAGCGCTCGAAGCTTCGCAGGGAGTGGGCGAACAAGGTGTCCCCAAAGGCGCGCAGCGCATATTTTGGCTCGGTGTAGCCTGCGGAGAAAAACCGCGAGCTCATGCCAGCCATGGATATGACGAACACCGGCGCCTCAGACGATCTCGGAGTACAGGCGCAGGGCGTTCGCCAGGAACGCCAGCTGCCGCTCCGGGTTGTCCGCGTGGAGCGGGACCATCGACAGAAACAGGTGTATCTGCATGGCAAACAGCAAACGCTGGTTCAGTCCGTACTGCCGTTCAATGAGTCTGAGAAACGCGTCCTGTACGTCGCGGATCGTGGCACTGGAGGGCAGGTCGAGGCGCAGTTCCTGCCCCGAGGCTTCCAGCGTGTAGTTGCCCGCAATGATGAAGTCGTACAGGCCGCAGACTGAATGAGCGAGCTTGGCGATGTCGTATCGCTGGTCTCCGTATATCGATCTCGTCCCGTCCGGCAGGCAGCCGCGCGGGTCGATGACCTTGATGGACTGCGAGCGGAAGTCGTACATGATATTGCTGAAGCAGAGGTCACCGTGCACCACGCATGGCTTCGCATCGTCGAGGGCCGAAATCATGGCTCCCGTGCGCTGTGCGACCTCGTTTATGCTCGGCACAGGATGGCCGTTTATCGACCAGGGTGAGTCGAGATCTATGTCCGACTGTTCACGCCACTGCTCGAGGCGCTGGCGCGTCTTGTCGTTGAAGAAGGTCGTTGCCGGCAGGTGCATGGCCTCGTCCGGCTCGTGCGCCCGGCAGGCCTCTAGCAAGGCCATACAGCCGGCGAAAATGCCATGCCAGCTGAACAGCGGCAGCCGGCCGAAGACATACAGCTCACTGAGGGACGGCAGGTAGAGGTACTGGATCACGTAGCCTGCATCCGGCGCGGAAAGCCGGCTAACCAGGTGCGGTACGTAGGTGCGCAGGTCGCCGGGCAGCGACGAGTACCACTGGTACTCAGCCTCCATCTTGCGTCGGTCTCGACTGGTCTTGCGGACGGTCTGGCTGCCGATGACGAGGGAGTTGAAGGCCCGCTCGGTCGTCATCCGCGCTTTCGACCGGTAGTAAGTATGGGTGTGGCCAAAGTCGAACCACCGTTCGACGTCGAGCCCGGTAACGGGGCGCTCCAGCGAGTAATTGTTGATGCCCTGCACGAAGCTGCCCGAGGCGCGGATCACCGAGCGCACGAACAGGCCACAGTCACTGAAGGCAAAGTAACCGTTGGCGATGCGGACGCTTCCGACCATTCGATCCTCGTCGAGTTGCGACAGCCGCTGTTCCCCGGTCTCGTGCCAGGCGGCCCAGTTGTAGGCGCCGTCGACCTCGCTGAGCGTTACTACATCGAGGGCTTCGCCGGGGAGGTCCTGTATCAGCGTGTCGCCGTGCAATATGCGCAGTGGCGCGTCGGGACGGTGCGCCACCAGGTTGATCGCGCGGACGACGGATTCCCCCAGCGACAGCTTCTCCGGGATGTGTAGCACCTCGATGCCAAGATCCCGCAGGCGCTTCTGGTCGTAACTGGAAACGACGAAAGACTCGGGCACGGTCAGCACACGTCGTTCGCCCGCCGGCAGCACCCGGGCCTGGTGGCTGTACAGGCACTGGTTTCCCACCGGCAGGAACGCGGGCGGGATAAGACCGAATTCTGAGCCGAACTCCTGGTCGATGTACGACGCCGACGTGATGATGATCATCGGCTGGTCGGGCGTCGCCCGCTGGCTAGCAGGCTCTGGATTTCCTCGTAGCTCATGGAGGCGAACTCGGACGGACGAACGGTCTTGTCGTCGACATAGAAGCCGTCGTAGCCGCACCAGGGTTTGCCCACGACGACCTCGTCGTAGGGCACTTCGTGCCGGGCCAGCCACTCCAGTATTTTCGGCAGGGTGTGGACGTTGATCTTGCCGACATTGCCAGAATAGGTGCGCATGTTGCGGCTGGTCAGGATCACGATCTCGAAACCTTCAGCTCTGTACTGCCGTAAAGCGGAGATGACCGCCATATTGGGCTTTACGTTTTCGTAGTCGCCGGTCTCTTTTTCCGTAATCGTTCCGTCGAGATCGATGATGATTCGCTTCATGTTTGAGAGGCGTGGTTCGCTGGATTACCGGGGTTAGATGACATCGGTGAGTATGCCAGACTGCGCACGGCAAGCGCGGTTTGCTAAGCTCCGTGCATGCTTAACCTGCGTCCGGCTTCCTACCTGGTGAGTCGCTGGCTCCTGCGCCGGCCATTCCTGGAAGCCCACATCCCCGAGTTTGACCTCTCGTTGCAGGTCCATACCAACGATGTCATCGGTCGGCATCTGTACAAGTACCAGCGTTACGAACCGGAAGTTACCCGCTGTCTGTCAGCCTATGTCCGCTTCGAGCCGGGCGACGTTGTCCTGGATGTGGGGGCCAACATCGGCTGGTATTCGCTGGTCATCGAGAAGATTACGAAAGCCACGCTCGACATTCTGGCCTTCGAACCGGATGCGGATAACTTCGCGCTGTTAGCGGAGAACATCCGGCGCAACAACTGCCGCATGGTGACCCCGATTCAGGCCGCGGCGGGGCCTGACCCGGGCCAGCAGCTCTTGTACCGCTACGCCAGGGGCAATGCCGGACGACACTCCCTGCTGCCTATCCACGAGAGCACCCCGATCTGTGTTGAGACCGTGCGGCTGGACGAAGTCTGGCAGCAGCGGGGGCTCGGTAACCGGGTGCTGCGTCTTATCAAGATCGATGTGGAGGGTTACGAGTTCAAGGCGCTGCAGGGTGCGGGCCAGCTTCTGGCGCGCTGTCAGTGGGTGCTGGCAGAGTATTCACCGGGCTTCATGCGCCGGGGCGGTATGGAGCCTGCCGACCTCGTCGACCTGCTCGAAGGTCACGGTCTGTTTCCCCACCAGATAGGCGCCCGCGATGTGCAGCCACTCAGCAGGGATGCCCTGCTGGCCCTGGAAAGGCAAACCAATATTCTCTGGGCCCGAAAAAATACCCTGCTGACTGCTGTCTGATGCGCATCCTGTGCGTCACTTCTCACCGGGGTGCGATCACCAACGTCCGGCCGGAAGCAGAAATCTTCATTGGTCTACGAAAGCTTGGGGCTGAGATCACAGTCATGACCCAGCGGGATTCCTGCTATGTGGTCGCCATGGAAGCCGCGGGGATCGAGGTCCTGGATCTGGAGCCGCGGCGCCGGCTGGATTTCGTTGCCCTGCGCCGAATCCGGGCTACGCTCAAATCCGGCGGTTTTCAGATCCTGCACCTCTTCAACAACAAGGCGATCACCAACGGCATTTGCGCTGCTCTGGGGCTGCCGGTTCGCGTCGTCACCTACCGGGGGCAGACTGGCAACATCAACCGCTATGACCCGTCCGCGTATCTCACTCACCTGAATCCCCGGGTGAATTGCGTCGTGTGCGTCGCAGAGGCGGTGCGGCTGGACCTCATTGCCAACGGCCTGCCTGCATCCAGGGCAGTGACCATCTACAAGGGGCACGACCTGGCCTGGTACCAGGCTCCGCCAGCCAGCCTTGACGAACTTCGTATCAGCCGCGACAGCATGGTGGTCGGGCTGGTTGCCAATGCCCGGCCGCGCAAAGGCATTCCCCTGTTCCTCCGCGCGCTCCGGCAGCTGCCGGACGATGTCTGCTGCGACGTCCTGCTGGTTGGCGCCGGAACAGAGGTTTTCAGGGAGGCCGCCGTCGGCCTGCCCGGGAGAATCCGGGTTCACTTTCTGGGCTATCGAACGGATGCAGCCGAGGTGATTGCCGCCTGCCACGTTTCAGTACTGCCGGCGCTGCGCCGGGAGGGATTACCGAAAGCAACCATCGAGGCCATGGCGTATGGCGTAACGCCACTGGTCACACGCACCGGCGGCAATGCGGAGCTGGTCCTGGACCGGGATTCGGGCCTCGTGGTCGAACCGGGCAGCGAGACCGAACTGGCGGAAGCTCTCACATGGCTGTACCGAAATCCGGACCGGCGCCAGGAGATGGGCCGGGCCGCACGGGAGCGCATCGGCCAGCACTTCAACATCAGGGATACCGTCGTTCGCACCTTTGATCTGTATCAGTCATTGCTCCAATGACTCCCCGGGACCGGGACCGGGACTGGGGCCGGAACCGGTCGGATCGGGGCCTGTGGCATTCTCCCGACGCCACGCCTGGTCAGCGTAGGGTTTAAGGTACTTGTAGAAAACACCGTTGGCGTTAGACCAGGCGATGGCCATGCCGCGCCAGCCATCGAGCCATCCCCCCTGCAGCAGGTAGGTGCGCCAGAACGCCCACCAGCTGCGGAGCAGGATGAACCCTAAAAGAAGCGGAGGCGATTGGGTCTGGCGCCGGATCTCCGAATACCGGTTGACCTTCGTCAACATGTCCCCGAGTTGCCGGACGGCATCGTGGCGCAGGGGGCCATTGAGCCGTCGGACCGTGACGCCCGACCCGAAGCTCAGGTTTTCGTGGACCATTGCATCACTTAGCCGCGCCGTATCCCGATGGTAGAGCCGGGGTAACCAGTCCCGGCCCCATCCGGAATGTCGCACCCGCCGCCCCAGCAGGTAGTTGTGCCGCCACACCGCGTAGACGACTGACGAATCAGCAAGGTCGATACCGTGCAGGCTCTGCGCCAGTTCCGGACTTAAGATTTCGTCGCCGTCGACAGACAACACCCACGAATGACTGGCCAGTGAAGCCGCGTGGTTCTTGGTGGGCCCAAAGCCTGAGAAGGGTCCGGTGTGGAGGCGGACATTCGGAAAGCTGGCGGCAACCTCCCGTGTTCGGTCGACAGAACCGTTGTCGTACACCACGACTTCGGCCAGGGACGCCAGGGACCGCAAGCAGTCCGCGATCGTCGCCTCGGCATCCCGGGTGATGATCACACCGGATATCGGCAACGCTGAACCGGAGTTCTGCATATCGCTCGAGGTTGTCATGTCGTCCTCTACAGGTTGCATCACTGACGGAACAGCGACGCTCTTGATCTTCCGGTTCGAAGAGCTGCCAGTATATTACCGGTCGAACGACGCAGATATCCGGAGTCAGTAGCAGCCCCTGGCGGCGTCAGGCAGTCCGCCTGCGCCGGGTGCCCGCATCACTTAAGATCGCGGGCATGATCGAAATTGCCACTGGATTCTCACCAAAGGACGCGCTGGAGCGCGCCTGCGCCTTAAGTCCATTCGTTGCCGACATCGTGACCCGGTACCCGGAGCTGCTCGCGGAACTGCAGATCAGTGGCCGGCTCGGAAAACCCGCCGAGGCCGGGGAGTTTTCGGCGCTGATGGCCGGGGCACTGCAGGGCTGCAGCAGCGAGGACGTCTTTCAGCGCAGTCTGCGCCTGTTCCGGCACCGCGAACTGGTGCGCATCGTCTGGCGGGACCTGAACGAGGGTGCCGACGTGACCGAAACGCTCCGGGATCTCTCGGATCTCGCGGACTCGGCGATCAACGCCGCACTGCGCTTTGCCACCGATGGCCTGCGCCCGCGCTACGGCGAGCCGCGCACCAGAGACGGCAGCCCGTGCGGCCCCGGGATCATCGCGATGGGCAAGCTCGGCGGGCACGAGCTCAACTTCTCCTCGGACGTGGACCTGGTGTTCGTCTACACCGCGTCCGGCGATACCGATGGCGCCCGGCCGGTGAGTAACGAGGAGTACTTTCGCCTGCTGGCCCAGCGGGTCATCGATGCCCTGAGCCGTAACACGCCCGACGGCTTTGTTTATCGTGTCGACATCCGTCTGCGCCCCTTCGGCAGTGCGGGGCCGCTGGCGGTGAGCGTGTCGGCACTGGAGGGCTACCTCGTGCAGCACGGCCGGGACTGGGAGCGCTATGCGTGGATCAAGGCGCGCGTGGTCAATGACTGGGCCGATGCAGAAGCGCTCTATCAGGACGTGCTCCGGCCCTTCGTCTACCGTCGCTACCTGGACTACGGTGTGTTCAGCTCGCTGCGCGATATGAAAGCGCTCATCGAGGCGGAAGTAGCCAAGAAGGAGTTTCGTGGCAACCTGAAGCTGGGTCCCGGCGGCATCCGCGAGATCGAGTTTATCGTTCAGGCCTTGCAGCTGGTTCGCGGTGGCACGGTGGCGACGCTGCGCGAAAGGCAACTGCTGAAGGCCTTGCCGGCACTGGTGAAGGAGGGTTGCCTGCCCGAGGGCGACGCTGCCGAGCTGACCGCGGCCTACCGCTTCCTCCGCCTGGCCGAGAACCGGCTGCAGGCGCTGTACGACCGGCAGACGCACGACCTGCCCACCGACGCCGGCGATCAGCGCCGACTGGCCGTCGCGATGGGCACGACTGACTGGGCGGCCTTTCTCGTATCGTTGCAGGTTCACCGCGACGTCGTGGCCCGGCACTTCCGCGACATCGTCTTCCGTGGCACGAGCGCCGCCGGGGACGAGGAGGATGGCGGCAGCGCGACACCGCAAACCGCGCTTGCGCAGGTCTGGCTGGACGACGCGGAGCCTGACGTGCAACTGCAGCGGCTGACAGCGGCGGGTTTCGCGGCGCCTGCCGCTGTTCTCGAACGCGTGACCCGGCTGCGCGCAGGCGGGTTGCCGCAGCGGCTGGGCCAGCACGGCCGCGAGCGTCTCGACGCGCTGGTCCCGGCGATCCTCCGCGTGGTCCGCAAACAGACCGATCCGGCCCGCGCACTCGATGGCATGGTGCTGGTGGTCGAGGCCATTGGCCGGCGCTCGGCCTACTTTGCACTGCTCAACGAAAACCCGGCGGCGCTCGAGCGCCTGGTGGGGATCTGCGCATCCAGCGAATTTCTCGCGCGGCTGGTAGCCACGCACCCGTTGCTGCTCGACGAACTGCTCGACCCGCGGGTTTTCGAGCAGGCGCCGTCGCGCACCGAACTCGCCGACGACCTCAACGTGCGGATGGCCCGCGTGCCAGCCGACGATGCCGAAGCACGCCTCGATGCCCTGCGCAATTTCCAGCAGGCGGCCACCTTTCGCGTGGCTGTCGTCGACCTGTCCGGCGTGCTGCCCCTGATGAAGGTCAGTGACCGGCTCACCGACATTGCGGAGCTGGTGCTGGAGGCCGCCTTGTCGCTCGCCTGGGACGAGCTTTCGGCCCGCCACGGGATCCCCCAGTGCGTGGTGGCGGGCGGGCAGCGCCCGGCGCGCTTCGCGATCGTTGCCTACGGGAAGCTCGGCGGCCTTGAGTTCGGTTATGGCTCCGACATGGATCTGGTCTTCGTCAACGACTCCGAGGGTGAGCAGCAGCAGACGGATGGCGAACAGCCGCTCGACAACGCGGTGTTCTTTTCCCGGCTGACGCGCCGGATCATCAGCATCCTGACCATGCACACCACCTCGGGGAAGCTCTATGACGTGGACATCCGGCTCCGGCCGAGCGGGGCGTCCGGCCTTTTGGTGTCGAGCCTGACAGCGCTGGACCTCTACGAGCGCCAGGATGCGTGGACCTGGGAGCACCAGGCGTTGTTGCGCAGCCGGGCCGTCGCGGGCGACCCGGGCGTGAAGGCGGCTTTCGAAAAACTCCGCGTACGCGCGCTCACCTGCTACGTGCGGCGCGAGAAACTGGCCACCGAGGTCGTGGAAATGCGCCAGCGGATGCGCGCAGAGCTGTCGAAGGGCACGGCCGAGCTGCTGGACGTCAAGCAGGATCCGGGCGGCATCACCGACATCGAGTTCCTCGTGCAGTACCTGGTGTTGCGCGAGGCCCACCGCTTCCCGGACCTCGTCCGCTGGTCCGACAATATCCGCCAGCTGGAGGCGCTCGCCGCGCACGCCATCCTTGTACCTGCTGACGCTGAACAGCTGGCCGACGCGTACCGCAGTTACCGGCAGCGTTTGCACCACCTGAACCTTGCCGGCGCGCCGGGGCTGCTCCCGAAGGCGGAAACGGCGGCGCTGACGGCAACCGTGCTCCGGCACTGGCGGGCCGTGTTCTATACTGGAAGTCCCGCACCGGCCGAATAACACTCCATGGTCACGACCAAGGTTTCCAAGAGAGTCGCCCCGGAACCGACGCTCATCCAGCCGAACGCCGAGAATCACTACGATGTGACGCCGGCGGACCTGCCGTTGTCCTGCCCGATGCCCGGCATGTACCTCTGGAATTCGCACCCCAGGGTCTACCTGCCGGTGGAGGAGGAAGGCCGCGCCAAGTGTCCCTACTGCGGCGCCACCTACGCGTTAACCGACGCTCGGTGAACGGCCCGCTGACCCACCTCAACCTTGCGCGCGGCTTTCGCGGCGGCGAACGACAGACGGAACTCCTGATCCGCGGCCTGGCCGCTCTCGGCTGGCAACAGCAACTGGTCGCCCGGCGCGGTGAAGCGCTGGCCGCCCGTTGCCGGGACGTTCCCGGTCTGCAGATCCGCGAGGCGGGCCATGGCGTGGTTGGCGCTTTCCTTGCGTTGCGCGGCGCGGGGCTGGTGCACAGTCACGAAGGCCGCGGGGTGCAGGCGGCGTGGCTTAACCATCTGCTTCGCGGAATTCCCTACCTGATCACCCGGCGCGTACAGAAAGGCCCGCGGGCTTCCCTGCTGAACCGGCGGATGTACCGTTCGGCGGCGGCGGTCGTGGCCATTTCCGAAGCCATTCGCTCGGCACTGGCCCGGCTCGATGCGCGCTTGCCCGTTGCCGTGATTCCGAGTGCCAGCAGCGCGTTGCCCGTGAAGCTCGGTACCGTGGAGCGCCTTCGTGCCAGTTTCGGTGGCGACTTCGTGGCCGGTCATGTGGGCGCGCTCGATGACTCGCACAAGGGCCAGTTGCAGATCATTGCACTCGCGCGTCGCTGGCAGGCCAGCCAGCCGCAGGTGCGTTTCGTGCTGGTCGGGGCTGGCCGGGACGAAGCCGTGCTGCGTCAGGCGGCTGCAGGCCTCGACAACGTGCTGTTCACCGGCGAGGTGGCCAATGTCGGTGACTATCTGGCTGCCTTCGATTTGTTTCTTTACCCTTCGCGGCATGAAGGGCTCGGCTCAATCCTGCTCGATGCGCTCGAAGCAGGCCTGCCGGTGGTGGCAGCCGCCGTTGGCGGTATTCCGGAGATCATCCGGGACGGAGAGAACGGCATGCTGGTAAAGCCAGACGAGCCGGCGGCACTGGAGGCCGCGGTGGCGGTCATGCATGCCGATGGCGGGCTGCGCGCCCGGGTGGCCAGTGCCAACCGGTTGCGGGCGCGGGAATTTTCGGCCGCCACGATGACTGGCCGCTACGAACGGCTGTACCGTGAACTGGCAACGCGGGATGGCATCGGCCTGACGCCGCCTTCTGCCGATGCAACGAGGAACAGCGCATGATCATTGTCACCGGCGGGGCCGGCTTTATCGGCAGCAACCTGGTCCGCGCCCTGAACCGCGCCGGACATGGCGACATACTCGTCGTGGACGACCTGCGCGACGCGCACAAGATCCTGAATCTCTCCGATTGCCGGATTGCCGACTACATCGACATGCACGAATTCTCGAACCGCATCGCCGCGGGCCAGGATTTCGCGCCGAAAATCGAAGCGATCTTCCACCAGGGCGCGTGCACCGACACGACCGAGTGGAACGGCCTGTTGATGATGCGCACCAACTACGACTTTTCCCGGCACGTGCTTCGCTATGCCACCGAGCGTCGGGTGCCGCTGGTTTATGCGTCGTCCGCGTCTGTGTACGGCGCCGGCCGCGATTTTCGCGTGAGCGAGGACTGCGAGCGGCCGATAAACGTTTACGCGTTCTCCAAGCTGATGTTCGACAGGCACGTGCGCCAGGTGACGGCCGGCTTCCGCTCGCCCGTCGTCGGGCTGCGCTATTTCAATGTTTACGGTCCGGGCGAGGCGCACAAGGCCGGGATGGCCAGCGTCATCCACCATTTCCGTGAGCAGCTGAAGACCGGGGACGAGATCCGGCTGTTCACGGGCAGCGGCGGCTACGGCGATGGCGAGCAGGTTCGGGACTTCATTCACGTCGAGGACATCGTGGCGGTGAACCTGTGGGCCTGGCAGCAAAGCGCGAAGTCCGGCATCTTCAATCTCGGCACCGGCCAGGCGCGCAGCTTCAATGACGTGGCCCGCGCCGTGCTGAAGTGGCACGGCCGCGGTCGCATCCAGTACATTCCGTTTCCCGAGCACCTGAAGGGCAGCTACCAGAGCTACACACAGGCGGATCTCAGCGGCCTGCGGGCAGCCGGGTACAGTTCGCCGTTCATTCCGATCGAGGACGGCGTACCGCGCTACCTCGATGCCATAGCCTGAGCGGATTTTCCGCGTGAGCGCCACGCTCGTCATCGGACCGGCCTGGGTTGGCGACATGGTCATGGCCCAGTCGCTGTTCCGGCTGCTGCACACGCAGGAGCCGGGCGTGGCGATCGACGTGGTCGGCCCGCCGTGGTCCGTGCCACTCGTCGGCCGGATGCCGGAAGTGCGGCGCGGTATTCCGCTGGCCGTCAGCCACGGCGAGTTTGGCTTCGGAACGCGGCGTGCGCTCGGGACGTCGCTGCGCACCGCCGGCTACACGCGGGCCATCGTGCTGCCGCGCTCATTCAAGTCGGCGCTCGTGCCCTGGTTTGCCGGTATTCCGGTGCGGACGGGGTTCGCGGCGGAATTGCGCGGCCTGCTGCTCAACGACGTGCGCAAACTCGACCGGGATATTCTCGACCAGACGGTGAAGCGCTTGCTGGCGCTGGGGGTGGCGACCGGAGCGGCGATCCCGCCTCCGGCCGAACCGGCGCTCCGCGTCGACGAGGCGAAT
>CAZPNN010000306.1:0-3593 GCA_964587605.1 uncultured Chromatiaceae bacterium | reverse complement strand
GCCACGGCCGCCGGGCTGGCCGGCTTCCCGCCGCGCCGACCCACGAGCCGGCAAATCGCCCCGATGCCGCCGGATTTGTGCACTGCAGACCGCCACCCGCGCAGCCGGCTACCCCCGGCGTCGTGAACCCGACCCGGGCCGGTGCGTCCGACGCCGTTACGGAAACTTGAGCTCGCCCTGGGGTGGCCCACGCGACGGCGGCCTCGACCCGGCCGGCAGCTCCCGCGATGCCAGGTGCCCGAGGCTCTGCTCGATCACCGTCGGCTCCTCGATGCTCGCCATCACCCGAACCTTGCCCCCGCACTGCTCGCAGGTCTCAATCTCAATCCCGAGCTCCGAAGTTTCTGCCTGAGGCTTTATAAGATTAGCGGACGCTGGCTGCTGCCCAGCGTCCGACCATGTGTCCAATTGTCGCGGTCTCCACATTACCCACTTCGCGTTCAGGCGCTGGTACGATCGGGTCGCGTCACCACAGAACACGAACGCCTGAAGGGGGTCGGCATGCGGGAATCACTGCTCCGGTCGAACAGCGCCTGGTCCGCTGCCGAGATTGAAAGCTTCCTGCTGCGGAAGGAAATACCGGTACGTCTCGCCTGCCTGTCGGGCAGCGGCGCACCGCTGCTCTGTTCCGTCTGGTATCTGTACGACGACGGGGGGATCTGGTGCGCCACCCAGCGCGGTGCCCTGCTCGTCAAGCGGCTCGAGAACGATCCGCGCTGTGCCTTCGAAATCGCCGGCGACCTTCCGCCCTATTGCGGAGTGCGCGGCCAGGGCCGTGCCGTGCTGTCACCGGCCGACGGTCCGGCGGTCTTGCAGCGGCTGATTGATCGCTACCTGCACGGGCGCGATTCGGAGTTTGCGCGCTGGCTGATGGCGCGGCAGGACGCCGAGGTGGCCATCCGCATCGAGCCGGACTGGCTGACTTCCTGGGACTTCTCCGCGCGTATGAAGCGCTGAACAGCGCGCGGTGCTGGTCGCGGCTTCAGGCGGCGGTGCCGCGTGTGCCCCGCAACCCGCTATGCAACCCGCCATGCAACCCGCTATGCAACCCGCCCTGGAGCAGGGAGACGACGGTTACCACCACCATCACCGTGCAGCCGGCGGCGGCGGCAAGGCGGACGGCATGGCTGATTTCCAGTGTCTGTAGCACGATGCCAAGCGACGCGACGGCGAAAACGGCGGTGTAGATAGCGTCGCGGGTCCGGACGCCGATGGCGGTGTAGATCGCCGTTGCGGCCACGACCGTGAGGATCGCCCAGTCGTCCATCGGCAGGTCAAACGGGTAGACCCGCAGGTCGTAGAACCATGCCGCCAGGTTGGCCAGCGTCGCGGTCGTGATCCAGCCGAGGTACAGGCTGAAGGGCATGTCCACACAGGCGCGCTCACTCCGCGACGCCGCCTTTGTCGACTGCAGGCGCACGTAGACCACGATCAGGCTCGCCAGCAGCACGAGCATGACTGCAAAACTCTCCAGGATGAGTCCGTAGTGCCACAGGAAAATCCAGAGCGCGTTGGCCGCGCAGCTCACGAGGTACGCGGGCTCGATGCTGCGCACCCGCGCCATCCTCTCCGGTGAAACCCGGGCCGCAAAGATGCCGAAGGCGATCAGGCCCAGGTAAATCAGGCCCCAGATGGAGAATACCCAGCCGGCGGGCGTGAAGCCCGTCGGGAAGCGCGCGCTGATTTCACCGGTGTTGACCCCGTTGATCGGCACGATATTGGCCGCGGCGTTGACCCCGATCACGGCGGCCGTGGCCAGAATCGCGAGGTACCTGCGCATGGCAATGCTCCCGTGTGCGGACGCACGGCGAAAGTATAGGCCGAAAAAGCGCGGCGCCCGCGCATCCGCCGGCGCAAAATGGCCGAATACTTCACTCAAGACCGCGGAGTAATACCCATTGGATACCAAGCAATCCCGAGCACTGTTGCCCTTCCTCTTCGCGGGAGTGCTGATGGGTGCGCTCGACCTGGCGATTGTCGGTCCCGCCCTGCCGGCGATCCAGCAGGAATTCGGCATGACCACGCGCCAGCTCTCGGTGCTCTTCAATGCGTATGTCCTGTGCCAGATGATTGGCACCCCCTTGCTCGCCAAGCTCGCGGACCGGATCGGGCCGCGGCTCGGCTACCAGCTCAGCATCGGCTTGTTCGCGGGCGGCTCGCTGCTGCTCGTCATCGCCAGCGAGCCCGCGACGCTGTACTTCGGCCGCGCCATCCAGGGCTTCGGCGCCGGCGGCATATTTCCGATCGCCGCTGCCGTAATCGGCAACTCACTGCCACCGAAGGAGCGTGGCCCCGCCCTCGGCATTCTGGGCACCGTGTTTGGCCTCGCATTCATCATCGGCCCGGTAATGGGCGGCCTGCTATTGCCCTATGGCTGGCACTGGCTGTTCCTTGTAAACCTGCCGATCGCCGCCGTGCTCGCCGCAGGGGCGGTAAGGCTCCTGCCGGCTAACACGGTTCGCTCGAAGAAGGCGCTGGACGTCGGCGGTATCTTCACGCTGACGACATTGCTTGCCGCCCTGGCATTTGCTCTTAACAACCTGGACACGAACGCCATCGGCGCCAGCCTGATGTCCTGGTGGGTCGCCCCGCAGTTGATTCTGTTCGTGATCCTGGTGCCGGTGTTCTGGCGCATCGAGAAGCGTGCCGCCGATCCGATCATCCGCCCCGGGCTCTTCAGGTCGCGCCCGGTGGTCACGGCCTCGCTGATTGGCACCGGCATCGGGGCCGTCCAGTCGGCCGGAGCGTTCTACCCGGCACTCGCTGTCGCGGCGATCGGCGTGTCGCAGAGCACGGCATCCTGGCTGCTCCTGCCCGGCGTCGCGGCGGCCACCATGGCTTCGCCGATCGCCGGCCGCCTGATCAATGTCATTGGCACCCGGGCGATCGTCACGGCGGGCCTGTCCCTCGTCGTGCTGAGCGTGCTGATTTTCGGCCTGGCGCCGATGAACGTTGCCACGTTTATCGGCGCGAGCCTGCTCGGCAGCACCGGAATGGGCAGCGTGCTTGGCGCGCCACTGCGGATGGTCATACTCGATAACAGCCTGCCCACCGAGCGCGGATCCGCGCAGGGCCTGCTCAGCAACTTCACCTCAATGGGCCGGCTGCTAGGCGCCGCCTTCGTGGGCAGCATCGCGACCTCGGCCGGCGGAGGGGCGGTGGGCTACCAGGCCGCGTTCCTCGGCATGGCGGCGGTGGCCGCGATCATGGTTGCCCTGGGCTTTTCCCTTCAGTCACGAAGCGATGCGTTGGTGGAGCAAAACACGGGAGCAACGCGTTCCGCCACCAGCCGGATCGCTGCCTCGGGATCGCCGTAGAGCCGCAGGCCGAGCTCCGTCACGCCGGCGCGACGGAAGGCCAGCAGCTCATCGATCAGCGGCGTTAGGTTGTCGCTCGCGCCCGTCAGCGTGAGGCCGTCCACGAGAGCATCAAGAATCTTCTGCGGCACGACGCTGGCCGGGTCCTCGCCGCGCTGATAGGCCAGTGCGAGTCCGGGCAGGTTTTTCTCGATCAGGTCACAGGCAGCGGCGCCGACAAACGGCGCGTTGCGGGCCCGTTCCCAGATACCGCGAACCCAGAGTTTTCGTCGTGCC
>CAZPNN010000305.1:0-12925 GCA_964587605.1 uncultured Chromatiaceae bacterium | reverse complement strand
CTCGATGATGTGGCCATCCATGTCGATGACCGGGTGTCCGAGGCGCCGGCGAATGTCGGCGGCCGCTCCGCGGGCCTGGGTGTCCATCAGCGTCCCCTCGCAAATTCCAGTGGCAGGACGCTGTGATACACCGGTCACGTGGCCGGCGTCCAGCGTATCGGCGGTGGCGCGGCACTCTGCCGCGGTCCTGACCCGGGCCGCCTATACTTTGGCGCATGGCAAACAAACTGATACTGATGCCGACAGCAGGCCCCGACGCGCCGGCTGTGGAGGCCGGCCAGGGCTCCGCCGAGGCCTTGCTGGCCGGTGAATACCGCACACGGACCTGGAATCATTTCACTGGCGAGAGCGGGCGCCTCTTCTGCGGGATCTGGGAAAGTACGCCCGGCAAGGTGGTCATCAACTACACGGAATGGGAGTTCTGCCACCTGATCGAGGGGCGGGTGATCGTCGTCAATGAAGCGGGTGAGGAGTGGCACCTGGGGCCGGGCGATGCCTGCATGATCCCCGCGGGCTTCAAGGGCACGTGGGAAACGGTCGAGACAGTGCGCAAGCACTACGTTATTTTGACGCCGGCCTGACGCCGGCCTGAATCACTTCGGCGCCAGCAGGTCCGCAAGCTGCCGCGTGAACTGTTCTGCCTTGTAGCCGGGCAGCGTGTAAACCCAGCCGCTGAGGCGCGCGTTGAGCGCCTCGGCTTCCTTCCCGGCCTCGCCTTCGCCCGACGCCAGGAAGGTGATGCGGGTGCCGTCTGCCAGCCGCCAGGCACTCGTTTCCACGACCAGGCCATCCGTGGTGACAAAGCGTGCAACCACCGGTTTGCCTGGCGTGGCGCCGAGCACGTCGCGGGTTTGCACGTCTTCCAGCTTAAGGTCAGCCAGCGCGGCGGCGATGGTATTGGCCACGCCCGGATAGCTGAGCTCGCGTCCCGCGGGAACACCATCCACCACGAAACCCAGTGCTTCATCGGGAACGGTGCTCCCAGCCGCCGTGGTCGCCGTGCTGGTCTGAGTACTGGCCGCCGGCCTGGCCGGCCGCGACAGCCGAAGCGTGCCCTCCCCGGGATGGCTGATCGTCACCGACTCGATACGCTCGGGAGATATGTCCGTCAACAAGCGGTCCAGCCATTCGCCGCTGGTCTTGGCGAGATCGAATTGCCCTGTGATCAGCCAGCTTACGGGCTCTGCGGCCCGCCGCGCATAGCTGTAGTCCGGGCTGCCCGCCGGGGCCTGGCCGATAATGACGCTGGCCAGTTCCTTCTCCGCGGCCAGCGTCAGTTGCACACCACCGGCGCCTTCGTCGGCCAGGTCCTGCACGCCCAGCCGTTCGTAGAACTCCGGATTCGAGGTCTTCTCCTCGACGATCCGGGCCTCGGCCAGTGCCAGCAGGTTCTTCCGGATGCGCCCGACATCGGCGGGGTAGTTGTTGCGCTCGGCGACGGTCCAGAGTTCGGCGCCCCGTTCGAGTGTGGCAATCGGTTTGTTGCCGGGGCCGGTGATCACCACGCGCCGGACGTCGTTCAGCTGACTCTTCAGTTCCGGCAGCAGCAATGCCTCGTCTCGCCCGGCGGGCCGCTCGCCTAAGAGGGCAATGCCAACGACGATGGCGAGTGCCGCGAGCGCGCCGAGCAGGCCTGCCAGTGCGCGCCGGCTCATACGGCTGCTCCGGCCTTGTCCTGCGTTCCCGCTTGCCGCGCCCGGCGCCGGAAGAGCACCAGCAGGACGCTGAATACGGAAATGATCAGCGGCACGAGCGCCACGTTGATCACCTTTAACAGCGTGCCGAGCCGCTCGATGTCCTGGTCCAGCTCCCGCTGTACCTTGCGCAAGTCCTTGCGCAGTTCAAGACGGCGGTCCTGGAAGCGGTCGATTTCCGCCTGCTGCTGCGGGGACAGAATGGCGGCGCCCTGGTCGGTGCGGCTGGCCTGCAGCTCGCCCAGTCGGGCCTCGGTTTCCTTGAGCTCATCCTGCAGTCGCTGTTCGGCGGTACGGAAGCGGTTTTCCGCCTCGCGCCTCAACTCCACCACACGGGTGAACGGCCGCTGGAAGGTCGCCCGGCTGCGAATCCCGATCAGGTCCCCGCTGCCCAGCAGGTTGTCGAGCGCATTCACGACGAGATCGGCGTTGTTGGCGAAGGCCGTGCTCAGGCGCTGACCAAGAAAGTCCTGCGTCTGCACCCACATCCGGTCGGCGAGGAGATCAGCGTCTGCAACGACCACGACATTGACCGGTTCTGCAGCGACCGCGACATGGTTTGCCCTGCCATTGGCGGGAAAGGCGCTTGGTGGTTTGCCGCTGATGCGCGCTGCAAGGGTGTAGCGCTTGCCAGTGGGGGCGAAGTCCGTGCGCAAAATTTCCGGATCGCGGGCCATGATCAGACGGTCGGTCGGGATCAGGGCGGCCTTGTCGCTGGACTGGATGAGGGGCGTGAGTTCCGCGATCGCGTCGTCACTGCGCGTGATGTGCCCGGCGAACGCCAGGTTCAGCACGGTAAGCCCGCTCGTGATGACGTCGTCCTGGGACATGCCGGCCTGGTCCACGCCGATGATGCCAAGGTGACGCACGGGCCCGCCGTCCATGCCGCCCACGGTCAGCGCGTAGCCGTCGTCGCCGACGATGTTGGCGGTGTCCACGCTGATGCCCCAGGCGCCGAACAGTTTCTCAAGACTGGATGCACGCCCGGGTGGTCCCGACGTCGGATCGCCAGGATCGCCCTGGTCGATCTCCGCCATCGGGTCGACAAAGATGATCGCGCGGCCGCCGCGGAGGATGAACTGGTCGATGGCATACAGAGACTCTTCGGGCAGGTTCTTCGGGTGCACCAGCATCAGCACCTTGATCTCGTCGTCGAGTTTCGCAAGGTCGGGTTCCAGGATGCGCAGATCGAACAGCTGCCGCAGCTGATCGGCAACCACCCAGGCCGGGCGAATCTGCTGGGTCATGGGATCAAAGCCGGCGGTCATCGGCAGGCTCGAGAGCAGGCCGACCACCGGCTTCTTCGGGTTCGCCAGCGAGTACACGAGCTTTGCCAGGTCGTACTCCAGGAATGATTCCTTGGCCGGATCGAGGAACGGAATCGTCTCGTTGTCGCCCACGCTGTTGCTGGCGGCGATGCCGAAGTAGATCGGGTCGGCGTTGTTGCCGAGATTGATCGGACGGAGCCCGAAGCCGGTGGCCCGGTCTTCCTCGTCGGAAAACGGCAGTGGGTCGATTACCTGAAGTTTCAGCTTGCCCCCGGAGCGGCTGGCAAATTCTTCCAGCATTTCCCGGACGCGGCCGGCGTAGGTGCGCACCTGGGGTATGTCGGCGGTGGCCTTGTCGGAGAAGAACAGGTAGACGTTCACCGGTTCCGGAATGCTGCCGAGAATCTTTTTCGTGCCTTCCGACAGCGTGAACAGCCGGTTTTGGGTGAGGTCGATGCGGGCCCCGGGCAGCAGGCTGATCAGCGTGACGCCGACCAGGAAAATGATGGTGATCGCGACCAGTCCGGTGCGTCCCAGCGTGTTTCTGCTTGCTTGCGTCATCCTAGTCCGCCTTCTTCAGGTCCAGCACGATGGTCGTGGCGAAAAGCCAGGCGCCGATGACCAGCAGGAAATACAGCACGTCACGCAAATCCAGCACGCCCTTGCTGATGGACGCAAAGTGCGTGAGGAACGACAGGCTGGCCACGGCGTCCAGCAACGGGCCGGGCAGCCACCCGGAGAAGAAGTCGAGCACCAGCGGGAAGCCCGCCAGCATGAACAGGAAGCAGATCACCACGGTGATGATGAAAGCGACCACCTGGTTGCGATTGGCCGCCGAAATGCACGAACCGATGGCGAGGAAGCCGCCGGCCATCAGGAAGCTGCCGAGGTAGGCGGCCACGATCACGCCGTTGTCCGGCTCGCCCAGGTAGTTGACGGTGATCCAGAGCGGGAAGGTCAGCATCAGCGCGGCGGCTATGAACAGCCACGCGGCGAGAAACTTGCCGAGCACTGCTTGCCACAGCGTGACCGGCAGCGTCATCAACAGTTCCACGCTGCCGCTCTTGCGCTCCTCCGCCCACAGCCGCATGGCGATGGCCGGCACCAGGAACAGGTACAGCCAGGGGTGGAAGTTGAAGAAGGGCGCGAGGTCGGCCTGGCCGCGTTCATAGAAGCCGCCAAGGTAGAAGGTGAACAGGCCAGCGAGGCCTAAAAAGATCACGATGAAAACATAGGCTAAGGGGGTGGCGAAGTAGCCGCGCAACTCCCGCCTGGCAATGCTGCGGATGACGGCCATTACACGGCTCCCGTGGCGGTTGGTGCCGTCGTGATGTCGCGAAACACTTCATCGAGGCGCCCGGTCTCTACCTGCAGTTGCTCCACCGGCCAGCGGCGTTCGCTGGCCAGGGTGCCGATGACGGCGAGCGGGCTCGCGCCACTCCGTGGAAAGGCCGTGACCGCGTGGCCGTGCTCGTCAACTTCCACCGCGCTGACCTCACTGAGTTCCCGCAGGCTGCTGGCTACGGCCGGCAGGTCGGCCGAGTGGTTCAGGCGGAGCGTTACCGCGTTGTGATAGCGGGAACGACGAAGGAGGGCGGCGGGCTTTTCATCGGCCACGACAGATCCGTTGGCGATGATGATCGCGCGGGTGCACACGGCATCGACTTCCTCGAGGATATGCGTGGAAATGACGATGACCTTGCCGGGCGCCATGGTGCGGATCAGTTGCCGCACCTCGTGCTTCTGGTTGGGATCGAGCCCGTCGGTGGGCTCATCAAGAATCAGCACCGGCGGGTCGTGCAGGATGGCCTGGGCCAGTCCGACGCGGCGGCGAAAGCCCTTGGACAGGGTCTCGATCGGTTGTTGCAGGACCTCGGCCAGTTGCAGTCGCTCCACCACGTCGGCCAGCCGGCGCCGGAAATCCGCAGCCGTCAGGCTGCGAACCTCGCCGATGAAGCGCAGGAAGTCCTGCGGTGTCATCTCACCGTAGCTGGGCGCGCCTTCCGGCAGGTAGCCGAGCTTCTGCTTGGCAGCCACCGGTTCCTCCTCGATGGAGTGGCCGCAGATCGAGGCGTGGCCTGCCGTGGGCGCCACGAAGCCGGCCAGCATGCGCATGGTGGTGGTCTTGCCGGCGCCGTTGGGTCCCAGAAACCCCAGCACCTCGCCCGGCTGCACGCGAAAGGAAATGCCATCAACAGCCGTCCGGCTGCCGAAGGTCTTGGTGAGGCCTTCTGCTGTAATCATCGCGGGTTCTTTCAATGGATTCGGCGAGTGGCCGGTATTGTCCACGCATGGCGCCTGTCTGCAAGTTGCATTAAGCAGTCGTAATGGGGGTCAACGGACGGATCACCAGCCCCAATCCCGATGCCCTTAGCACCAACCCGTTTGCAGGAGTAGCATTCCTCCTGAACGGGCCGCTCGGCCCACTAATCGGGGGTAGTGTCATGGCTTTGCCGTACCTGCGCCGCTTGGCGCTCTCTGCATTGGTCCTGTTTGGTTCCCTGCCAATTCTCGCTGACGAGCCAACGGGTGAACTCTGGGAGACGACGTCCCAGATGGAAATGGCGGGCATGCCGTTCAAGATGCCGGCGCGGCCGATCAAGATCTGCGCGGCAACGGATGCGCAAGATCCGCCGGGCTCAGCCAACGACGAGCGTGGCTGCGCGAACACGGACATGGCAAGGGTCGGGAGCAAGGTGACCTGGACCTCGACTTGTACCGGTCCGCCTGCGATGACTGGCCAGGGCGAGATCACCTACGAGGGCACCGACGCCTACACCGGGACGATCAAGTACACCTCCAGCGAGGGAAACATGACGATCAACCTTACGGGCAAGAAGATCGGCACCTGCGACAATCCCCTCTAGGCGGTGGTAATGCGGGTCACCGGGCGGATGAGCAGCACGTTGGCCACCGCGACCACAGCCACCACCGTGACCACGGCGAAGGTCAGGAAATAGTCGCCGGTCGCCGTCCGCATCTGGCCGGCCAGCAGCGTGCCGAGCGCGCCGCCCATGGTGTCGATGAAGATAACAACGCCGAGGATCCGGCCGAGCGCCAGCTGACCAAAGCTCTCGACGGCGACCAGCTGGATCAGCGTGAAGCTGCCGCCAAAGCCCAGGCCAAAGATCACCGCGAAGGCCGTCAACTGCGCGGGGCTGCGGGCCAGCTCGATTCCCGTGCCGCCGCGGGCGAACAGCAGCAGGCAGCCGGCCAGCAGGGTGAGGCTGGTCGCCACCATCACGCCGCGCTTGCTAAAGCGGTCGCTGACGGCGCCGAACAGGAACTTGCCGGCCACGCTGCAGGCCAGGATGGTCGAATAAAGGGCAGTGGCCCGCTGCGGCGCGAGCCCTGCTTCCTGCTCGAAGTAGATCGTGATCTGGCTGGTCATGGCCTGGATCGAAAACCACAGGCAGGCCGAGCCGACCGCCAGGCACCACAGCGTGCGCGAGCGCAGTGCCACTGCGAAGCTGACGCCGTCCAGTGCCTCGGCCGGCGCACCATCGGCGGAGCCGTGGCGAACGGGTGGTTCGCGCAGCACGATGAAAGCCGGCACCACCGCCAGCAGCCAGAACGCGCCAGCAAGCACGGCGACGCCGACCCGCCAGCCGTAAGCCGGGTCGTTGACCAGCGGTGAAATGGCGACGGGGAGCGTGGCGCCGGCCAGGCTGGAGCCGGCCACGAGCACGCCCACGGCCGTGCCGCGCCGTTCGCGGAACCAGCGCGACAGCAGCACGACGTTGGGCATCAGTCCCGACAGGATCAGGCCGACGGCGATCACGGCATGCAGCAGGTAGAGGTCCTGAAGTGAGCGGGCGGCCGGGTAGGCGCTGAACGTCACACCGAGCACCAGCAGCCCGGTGCGAATCACCCGCACGACGCCGAAGCGGTCGATCGCCGCGCCGACGAACGGGGCGAGCAGACCGGAAATCGCAAAGGTGATCGCGGTGGTGCGGCTCACTTCCGCCGGCGTGGCGCCGAAGGTTTCCATGAACCGTGGAAACAGGTTCTGCGGCACGAAAAGCGCCATGCCGTTCGTGAAGAAGTACACCAGCACGCAGACCCCGGCGATCCAGATCGCCTGCCGGTTCACCGCGCCCCCGGTCACCGGCAGTGCGCCGCGCTGCTCATTCGCTACAGTAGCTCGCCGTCGGCGTTGACCAGCTGGATGGTGTCGAAGCCGAGACCCTTCAGCCCGGGTTCTATGACCTTGCGATCGCCGACCACCACGATCACCTGATCCGACGGGCGCACAACATCCCGTGCCGCCTTGTTAACCGTTTCCGGAGTCAGCGCCCGGATCGCGGTGGCGTAGTTATTCCAGTAATCGTCCGGGAGGCCGAATTCCACGAGCTCGCTGATCGAGCCGAGTATGGCGCCGCCGGTTTCCCACTGGCCCGGCAGCGACAAGGTGTTGCTGCGTTTCACCAGCGCCACTTCTTCCGGCGTGGCCGGGCGGTCACCGACAATGCCGGCGATTTCATTGCGAATTTCTGTCAGCGACTCGGTGGTCTTGTCGGTCTGCACCGAGGCGTAGGCCAGCAGCGGCCGCTGGCCGCGGGCGTCGTAGGCAAAGGAGTAGGCGCCGTAGGCCCAGTGCTTGTCTTCGCGAAGATTCATGTTGAGGCGGGCGGTGAACTGGCCGCCGAGCACATCGTTCATGGCCTCAATGGCGATGTCGTCCGGAGCGGCACGTGGCGGGATCAGCTGGCCGGCGAAAATCACCGACTGGTCGGCGCCGGGCTTGTCCAGCAGGTAGAGCGTGCGGTTGGGCCGGGGTGCCACGCTGGCGATCTGCTTCGCCGGGATGTCACCGGGCGCCCAGTTGCCCAGCAGTTTCTCAAGCTGGGACTTGATGGAGGCTGTGGTTACGGGCCCAACGATGATCAGCGTGGCGTGGTTCGGCCGAATCCACCGGGCGTGGAAGCTGACGAGATCGTCGCGGGTGAGAGCGGCGAGTGTCGCCTCGGTCCCCGTGCCGGTGAGCGGCTGGGCGTAGGCGTGCCCATCGCCATAGAGAAGTTTCGGCACCACGCGCAATGCCATCGACACGGGCTGGGTCTTTTCCTGGCCCAGTGCCGCAAGGTAAACCTTGCGCAGCCGATCCAGTTCCTTCTGGGGAAACACCGGATTGAGCAGGACGTCGGCAAAGATCTCGAGTGACGGCGCGAGCTTTTCCACCAGCACCGACAGGCTGACAGAGGAGGTGTCGAGGCTGGATCCGGCGCTGAGCGTTGCGCCGAGCAGGGCGAGCTCCTCGCTGATCTGCAGGGAACTACGCGTCTTCGTTCCTTCGTCGAGCATCGCCATGGCCATGCTTGCCGTGCCGGGCCGGGCGAACTGGTCGGCGGCGTAACCCGCATCCAGGACCAGGCGCAGGCCGACGACGGGAATCTCCGGGCGCTCGACCACGATCAGCTTGAGGCCGTTACTGAGCGTGTCGCGCTGAAACCCGGGGAAGGTTACCGGCACTTCGCCGGTTACCTCGGGCAAGCGGCTCCGGTCGGCGCCGACTGTTGTCGCGTCGAGTTCCTCGGCGGGCTCGACCGCAAGAATGAACGGCTCGGGGGTGACCCACTTCCTGACGACCGCCCGCAGGTCGTCGGCGGTGGCGGCTTCCGTCTCCTGGTAGTCCTTTTTCCAGGCGTCGGGCGAGCCGCCGTACACGGTGCTTTCGGCCAGCACGCCCGACTTGCCGGAGAAGCCGCCGACCTTTTCAAGGCCGTAGACAAAACCGGCGCGTTGCTGCGTCTTGACCCGCTCGAGTTCCTTCGCCGTGGGCCCGGACTTGCGGAATCGCTCCAGCTCCTCGTTGACGACCGTTTCAATTTGATCAAGTGACACGCCCGGCTGGGCTGAAACCTGCAGGTAGGTGATGCCGGCGATCTCCAGGGGCAGGAACTCGAACTCCACGTCGGAGGCCAGTTGATCCCGGTACACCAGGCGTTCGTAAAGCCGGGAATTCTTCCCGCCGGCCAGAATGGCCGACGCCAGTGCCAGGTGGTGGGCGTCGGTCGTTCCCCAGCGGGGCCCGGTCCAGGCGAAGTGCAGGCGGGGCTGCGCCACCCGGTCTTCAAGGGTCTGGCGCCGCAGGCGGTCGTGCGACGGGATCCACTCCTCGAAGCGGCTCCGCGAGGGTCCCGGCGGGATGTCCCCGAAGTACTTCTCCGCTTTCGCAAATACCTGCTCAGTGGCCACGTCGCCGGCGATGACGATCACCGCATTGTCCGGGCCGTAGTACGTCTCAAACCACTGGCGAACATCCTCGAGGCTTGCCGCGTTAAGGTCGTCCATCGAGCCGATGGTTTCCCAGGAGTAGGGGTGATCGGGCGGGAACAGTTGCTTGAGTATTGCCTCGAAGACTTTGCCGTAGGGCTGGTTGGTGCGTTGCCGCTTCTCGTTTTGCACCACGCCCCGCTGCTCGTCGAGCTTGGCCTGGGTAATCGCCCCCTTGAAGTGGCCCATCCGGTCCGACTCCAGCCAGAGCACGGTGTCGAGGGCGTTCTTCGGCACGGTCTGGAAGTAGTTGGTGCGATCAAAAAAGGTGGTGCCGTTGAGGTCGGTGGCGCCCAGTTCATTCAACGTGTTGATGTACTCACCGGGCAGGTTCTCCGAGCCCTGGTACATCAGGTGCTCGAACAAGTGAGCGAAGCCGGTGCGGCCCCGCACCTCGTTCTTCGAGCCGACGTGGTACCAGACATTCACAGCCACGATGGGCGCCTTGTGGTCCTCGTGCACGACGACCGTGAGGCCGTTGCTGAGCCGGCGCATGGTGTAGGGAATATCGATCGGGGCGGCGGCGCTGGCCACGCTGCTAATGAGGAGGCTGGCGATGAGCAGGCCGGCAGTGAGCACGGCAGGACGATCCAGAAGGTGCATGGCAGGTTCCCGAAAATGATCCGGGATTCTAGCTGGCTACCCGGCCCCGATCGAACACCCCGTTCCGAAAATGCCAGAATGTAGCAATGTCGCGACGGACCCTGTATCCCGCCCTGGAGCCTTTTGATACCGGGTACCTGCCGGTTTCCGGCTTGCACGAGATCTACTACGAGCAGTGCGGCAATCCCCGGGGCAAGCCGGCGGTCTTCCTGCACGGTGGCCCCGGCGGGGGCGGCGATGCGACCCCGCGACGGTTTTTCGACCCGTCCCGCTACCGGATCATTCTTCTTGACCAGCGCGGCTGCGGGCGTAGCCGCCCGCACGCGGAGCTGCGCCTGAACACCACCTGGGACCTGATCGCCGATATCGAGACGCTGCGGGTGCGCCTTGAGATCGAGCGCTGGCTGGTCTTCGGTGGGTCCTGGGGCAGCACCCTGTCGCTGCTGTACGCGCAGAAGCATCCCGGGCGGGTAACCGAGCTCGTGCTCCGGGGCATCTTTCTGCTTAGGCCCGCCGAGATCGCCTGGTTCTACCAGCAGGGCGCCAGCGAGCTGTACCCCGACGCCTGGGAGCCCTACTGGAATTTCATTCCAGCAAGTGAGCGGGGCGACATGCTCGGTGCCTACCACCGGCGCCTCACGGGCCCGGATCCCGTCGTGGCAATAGAGGCCGCCAGACGCTGGTCCGTCTGGGAAGGGAGCACGAGTCACCTGCTGGCATCGCCGGGAACCGTCGAGCGCTTCGGCGAAGACCGCTTTGCGCTGGCCTTCGCCCGCATCGAAGCGCACTACTTCATCAACCAGGCTTTTATGGAGGCGCCTGACCAGATCCTGCGCGATGTCGATCGCCTGCAACATATACCGGCCGTGATCGTGCAGGGCCGGTATGATGTCGTCTGCCCCCTGAAGAGCGCGTGGGATCTGCACCGGGCCTGGCCCGAGGCGACGCTGCGAATCGTACCCGACGCCGGGCACTCGGCCTTTGAGCCGGGCATCGTGCATGAACTCGTCACCGCTACCGACAACTATTCCAGGACCTGACCGATGTCCGACCAGAGCCTTCTGATCACGAATGCGCTCATCTGTAATGAGGGTCGCGTGACGCCTGGCGACGTGCTGGTGCGTCGTGGCCGCATCGACCGCGTGGCCCGCGAGATACCCGCGGGCCGGGTCGACCGGATCATCGACGCGGGCGGCAAGTACCTGCTGCCTGGGTTCATCGACGACCAGGTGCATTTCCGTGAGCCGGGCCTGACCCACAAGGGCGACATGGCGACCGAATCGGCCGCGGCCGTGGCCGGCGGCATCACCAGTTTCATGGACATGCCGAACACCATCCCGAACGCTACGAAACGGGTTGTCCTCATGGACAAGTACCGGCTGGCCAGCGGGCGCGCGAAGGCGAATTTCTCCTTCTATTTCGGCGCCGCCAATGACAACCTTGATGAGATCCGCGCGTTGCTGCCCGGCGACTGCTGCGGCGTCAAGGTCTTCATGGGTGCGTCCACCGGCAACATGCTGGTCGACAATCCGGAGACCCTCGAGCAGATCTTTGCCGATTGCCCGACGCTGATCGCCACCCATTGCGAAGACACGCCAACGATCAAGGCCAATGAGGAGCGTTACCGCGAGCAGTACGGTGACGACGTGCCTTTTTCCGCGCACCCCCTGATCCGCTCGGAGGAGGCCTGCTGGAAATCAACCGTGCTGGCGACCACGCTGGCGAAGCGTCACGGCACGCGCCTGCACGTGCTGCACCTCACCACGGCGAAGGAACTGCAACTCTTTGATCCGGGTCCGCTGAACGGCAAGCGGATCACAGCGGAAGTCTGCGCCCACATGCTGCACTTCGATGACCGGGACTACGAGAAGAAGGGCGCGTTCATCAAGTGCAATCCGGCGATCAAGACGGCGGCGGATCGCAAGGCCCTGATTGCGGGCCTGATCGACGGCCGCCTCGCCGTGGTGGCTACCGACCATGCTCCCCACTTGCTGGCGGAGAAGGGGGAGAAGTACTTCAAGGCGCCCTCTGGTCTGCCGCTGGTCCAGCACGCCCTGCTGATGTTGCTGGAGCACGTCCATAACGGCACGCTGCCGCTGGAACTGATCGTCGAGAAGACCAGTCACAGCGTTGCAGACCTGTTTTCAATTCGCGACCGGGGCTACATCCGCGAGGGATACTTTGCGGACCTGGTGCTTATTGATCACACCAGGCCGACCACGGTGCGTCGTGAGGACGTGCTGTCCAGGTGCGGCTGGTCGCCTTTCGAGGGCGATACGTTCCGCTCCTCCATAACGACCACGATCGTGAACGGCGTGGTGGCGTATGAGAACGGGCGGGTTACTGAAGCCGTGGCCGGCCAACGGCTGGATTGCGGCGGTCGTTCGGCCGACTAGAATCACTACGACGGGAACCCATCGAATGAAGTATCCGAAGCTGACGATCTTTCTTGGCCTCGTCCTGGCCCTGGTGGCCTGGACCCTGATTTCCGGCATGGAGGGTGACCGGCCCAGGGCTGAGCTCAGTCCTGCCTCCACAGTCCCGGGGGCGGGCTCGGTTCTCGTCATTGGCGGCACGCGGGGCACCGGTCTCGAGATCGTTCGTTTGCTTCGCGCCCGCGGCGACGACGTGGTGGCGCTTGTCCGGCCCGAGTCGGATGCTAGCGGGCCGGAGGCCCTCGGTGCGCGCGTGGTGCGAGGCGATGCGTTGAACCTGGCGGACCTGTCAGCGGCACTGGGCACCGGGCAGTTCCGGGCGATTGTCTCGACACTCGGCGGCACAAGTCTCGACGGCCCACGGCCGGAATTCGATGGCACCCGCAACGCGGTGGATGCAGCCCGTGCGGTGGGCGTGAAGCGTTTTGTGCTGATCACGGTGATCGGCGCCGGGGATTCGCACGACGCCGCGCCGGCCATTTCCCGTTACTTCCTGCGCAACGTGACCCCTGAGAAAACCAAGGCCGAGGATTACCTGAAGGCCAGCGGCCTCGACTACACGATCATTCGCCCCGGCGGACTGCTGAACAAGGAGGCCCAGGGCAAGGCCTACCTGACGGACGACACCCGGGCCATGAGCTGGATCCGC
>CAZPNN010000304.1:0-16135 GCA_964587605.1 uncultured Chromatiaceae bacterium | reverse complement strand
AGCGGCGTTCGAGGTTCGGCAGGATGCCCTCGAACTTGTGCTTGCGGTTGATGCTGACGCCGTGGCCGGTGACGTAGCTGAACTGGATTTTCTGCTCGCCGCTGCCCTGGAGCAGGATTTTCTGGATTTTTGCCGGGAGTTTCCGCCAGGGCAGCTCGATGTCGAAAGCGTAGTGCTTCGCCAGGCTCTGGATCATGGAAAAATAGTACGCATTGCGCCGGTCCCAGCCGCGAATGGCGCCGCCGGCCAGGCTCAGCTCGGGGTAGCGCACGACGCGTTCCAGGTCGAAGAACTGCTTCACGCCGAGGCCATCGCACGCGGCGCAGGCACCAGCCGGGTTATTGAACGAGAAGAGCCGTGGTTCGAGCTCGGAAATGCTGAAGCTGCAGATCGGGCAGGCGAAGCGGTCCGAGAAGACGGCCTCCGCCCAGCCGAGACTGGCTAACGCTGCCTTGTCGCCGGTGTCCATCGGCGCCACTTTGGCCACACCGTCGGCCAGCTTCAGCGCCGTCTCGAAGGATTCGGCGAGGCGTTGCTTCACGTCCTCGCGGACCTTGAACCGGTCGATGACAACCTCGATCGTGTGCTTGCGCCGGAGGTCCAGTTTGGGCGGGTCGTCCAGTTCGCAGATTTCGCCGTCGATCCGTGCCCGCACGTAGCCCTGGCTGCGAAGTTCCGCCAGCAATTGCGTGTGTTCGCCCTTGCGCGCCTGCACGACGGGGGCGAGCAGGACCAGCCGGGTGCCCTCCGGCAGCGACAGGGCCTGGTCGACCATCTGGCTGACGGTCTGGGCGCGCAGGTCGCGTTTGTGATCGGGGCAGCGCGGGGTGCCGGCACGGGCAAACAGCAGCCGCAGGTAATCGTAGATCTCGGTGACCGTGCCCACCGTGGAGCGGGGGTTATGGGAGGCGGTCTTCTGCTCGATGGAGATGGCTGGCGACAGGCCCTCGATATGGTCCACGTCGGGCTTGTCCATCATGGACAGGAACTGGCGGGCATAAGCCGACAGGGACTCGACGTAGCGTCGCTGGCCCTCGGCGTAAATAGTGTCAAAGGCGAGTGACGACTTGCCGGAACCGGACAATCCCGTGATGACAATCAGCCGGTCCCTGGGGAGGTCCAGGTCGAGATTGCGGAGATTGTGGGTGCGCGCACCGCGGATACTGATGTACTTCATGGGTCTTTAAGAATCGGGAACCGAACAGCCAACTATACGGCGGCGGGCCGGGTCGTCCAGCACGGGCGCTGCCACGAGCGATCGGCCGGCTGCCTCCGCGGCCCGTCATTCCCTTTGCCGCCCTGCATTGCATAACGATATGTAGAGAAATCCGGGTGGCTTTTGGGGCGCGGTGCCTTAAAATGGCAACCTATGAGCGGTATCAATAAAGTCATCCTGATTGGCAACCTGGGCAAGGATCCGGAAACCCGGTACATGCCCAGCGGCAAGGCAGCAACCAACTTCTCCATTGCCACGAGCGAACGGTTCAAGGACCGGGAGACGGGGGAGCCGCAGGAGCGAACCGAGTGGCATCGAATTGCCACCTTTGATCGCCTTGCCGAAATCTCTGCCGAGTACCTGAAGAAGGGCTCCAAGGTTTATATCGAAGGTCGCTTGCGTACCCGCAAGTGGCAGGACAAGGAAGGCAAGGACCGCTACAGCACCGAGATCATCGCCGATCAGATGCAGATGCTCGACTCCCGCGGCGCGAGTGGCGGAGCCGGTTCAGGTGGAGCCGGTTCGGGCGGGGAAGATGCCGAGTTTCGTGGCAGCAGTCCCGCGAGGAGCCCCAAGCCGGCCAAGGCCGCCGGAGCAACGGCCGGAGCAACAGCCGGTGCCACAGCTGATGCAGGAGAGTTCGACGACGATATTCCCTTTTGATTAGCTGACCCGAAATATCCAAATAGAGGAAGCTGGCAAGCATCCACCAGCTCCCTGATCGGCGCACCTTTGAGTGCGCCGATTTTTTTTCAGAACCGGATTTGCAATATAACGACCTGACCAAGAGGAATAACTGACCATGGGCGCGTTCAAGGAACCACACGGCGGCGAACTGAAGGAGCTGTATCTCGACGACGCTGCGGCGATTGCGGAGAAGCAGAAGGCAAAGGAGTACAAGTCCTGGGATCTTACGGACCGCCAGCTCTGTGACCTGGACCTGATCCTGAACGGCGCTTTCTCGCCGCTGGACGGATTTCTGGTCAGGGCCGACTACGACAGCGTCTTGAGCGATCTGCGCCTGAAGTCCGGGATCATCTGGCCGATGCCGGTCACGCTGGACGTGAGCCAGGCCTTCGCCGATACGCTGAAGTCCGGAGAGCACATCGCGTTGCGCGATCAGGAAGGCGTGCTGATCGCCACGCTTGCGGTTGCCGATATCTGGACTCCCGACAAGGCCCACGAAGCCAAGGCGGTCTTTGGGACGGACGACCAGAAGCACCCCGGGGTGGATTATCTGCACAACACGGCGGGGCCGGTTTACCTCGGCGGCACGGTGCGGGGCGTGGAGGCGCCAACCCAGTACGATTTCAGGACCTTGCGGAATTCACCCAGCGAAATGCGGGCCCAATTCCGCAAGATGGGCTGGCGCAGGGTCGTGGCTTTCCAGACCCGGAATCCCCTGCATCGGGCCCACCAGGAACTCACCTTCCGTGCCGCCCGGGAGGCGGAGGCCAACCTGCTGATTCATCCGGTCGTGGGCCTTACCAAGCCCGGCGACGTCGATCACTACACCCGCGTCCGGTGCTACGAGCACGTGCTGGAGCAGTATCCCGAGCAGACGACATCCCTTTCGCTGCTCAATCTTGCAATGCGCATGGCGGGCCCGCGTGAGGCCGTCTGGCACGCGATCATTCGCGAGAACTACGGCTGCACACACTTCATTGTCGGCCGGGATCACGCGGGCCCGGGCAACGATTCAACGGGCAACCCGTTCTACGGCCCGTACGACGCGCAGGAACTGATGCGCAAGTACGAAAAGGACCTGGATATCACGATGGTGCCGTTCCAGGAAATGGTCTTTGTGGAAGACCGGGCCCAGTACGTCGCGATCGATGAGACGAAGGAGGGCGAGAAGGTCCTCAATATCTCGGGCACCGAGTTCCGCCGTCGTCTGAACGAGGGGCTCGAGATTCCCGAGTGGTTCTCCTTCCCCAAGGTGGTAGAGGAGCTCAGGCGGACGCACCCGGCCCGCCACAAGCAGGGATTCACCGTGTTTTTCACGGGGTTGTCCGGCTCCGGCAAGTCCGCAGTTGCCAGGGCGCTGGTTGCCAAGCTGCTGGAGAACGGCGGCCGGCGGGTGACCCTGCTGGATGGTGACCTCGTGCGCAAGAACCTGTCCAGCGAACTCGGCTTCTCACGCGAGCACCGCGACCTCAACATCCTCCGCATTGGCTATGTAGCCTCCGAAATAACGAAGAATGGCGGCGTGGCGATCTGCGCGCCCATCGCGCCTTATGCTGCCACCCGGCGCAAGGTTCGGCAGACCATCGAGCCGGTCGGTGGCTTCCTTGAGGTGCATCTGTCCACCCCCCTCGAGATCTGCGAGCAGCGCGACCGCAAGGGCCTGTATGCCAAGGCCCGGGCCGGTATTCTCAAGGAATTCACCGGGATTTCAGACCCTTATGAGATCCCCGAGAACCCCGAGTTGCGTATCGATACGCAGGGCATCACCCCGGACATGGTTGCCCACCGTATCCTGGTAAAGCTCGAAAGCATGGGCTTCATCAAGTAGTCTTTTGTGCCTATGCCAGGCCGCGTTTACATCAAGACATTCGGGTGCCAGATGAACGAGTACGATTCCAGCCGCATGCTGGACGTACTTCGTTCACGGCACGGGCTCACGCCTACCGATAACCCCGCCGAGGCGGACCTGCTCCTGCTGAACACCTGCTCCGTCCGCGACAAGGCCCAGGAAAAGGTTTTTTCACATCTGGGCAGGTTCCGCGAGCTGAAGGCGCAGCGGCCCGGACTGCTGATCGGCGTGGGCGGTTGCGTGGCCAGCCAGGAGGGCGAAGAGCTGCTGCGGCGGGCACCATTCGTCGATCTGGTGTTCGGTCCGCAGACCCTGCACCGCCTGCCGGATTTCATCGACGAAGTAAGGGCGCGTGGTCGTCCCGTGGTCGATGTCAGCTTTCCCGAGATCGAGAAATTCGACAATCTGCCCGAACCACGGGCTGAGGGCGCCGCGGCGTTTGTCTCGGTAATGGAGGGCTGCAGTAAGTACTGCAGCTTCTGCGTGGTGCCCTTCACCCGTGGCGAAGAGGTCAGCCGCCCGGCCGATGGCGTTCTTGCCGAGGTCCGGCAGCTGGCAGGGCAGGGTGTGCGCGAAGTCACCCTGCTGGGCCAGAACGTCAATGGTTATCGCTGTCCCGCCGCGGACGGGGAGTTGGTGGATCTGGCGGCATTGATTCATCGCGTTGCACGGATCGGCGGCATCGAGCGTATCCGTTTCACGACGTCGCATCCGCGGGAGTTCAATGACCGGTTGATCGAGGTTTATGCCACGGTGCCGAAACTTGCCAACCACCTGCATCTGCCGGTGCAGAGTGGCTCCGATCGCATACTCAGCCTGATGAAGCGCGGGTACACGGCCCTTGAGTTCAAGCAGAAGATCCGCCGCCTGCGGGCGATCCGCCCGGACATCAGCGTATCGACCGATTTCATCGTGGGCTTCCCGGGCGAGACAGACGAAGACTTTGCGGCGACGATGCAACTGATCGCCGACATCGGTTTCGACCAGTCCTTCAGCTTCGTCTACAGTGCCCGCCCGGGCACCCCTGCGGCGACGCTGCCGGACCCCGTTTCCGAAACGGAGAAACTGGCCCGCCTGACAATTCTGCAGACCCGGATAACCGCCCGCGCCCAGGAGATAAGCCGTGAGATGGTGGGGTCCGTGCAATGCGTGCTGGTAGAACGGCCGGCCCGGAAGGACCCGCTGCAGCTCGCGGGCAAGACCAGCAATAACCGCTGGGTGAATTTTGACGGCGATCCGCGCCTGGTCGGTCAGTTCGTGGACCTGACGATCACCGAAGCGCTCCCCAACTCCCTGCGGGGCCGCCTCGCCAACAGCGCCGCGGCCGCCTGAGCGTGGGGGCGTCTGGCGAATCGACCGAAGGGGCAGGTCCGGCGGTAGACGCACACGAGATCGTCCTTGAGCCGGCCGACAACGGCCGACTGGCAAACCTCGGTGGCCAGTTCGACGACAACCTGCGCCAGATCGAACGCCGCCTCGGCATCCGTATCAATCACCGGGGCAATCGCTTCCGGATGTCAGGACCGCCAGCCGGTGTCCGCGCCGCCACCCAGGTGCTTCAGGATTTGTATACCATCGCCGGCCGCGACGCGGTCGACGCCCAGCGGGTCCACATAGCACTCCAGGAAGCACTTATGGAACAGCCTCCGGCAGGTGGCGAAACGGCAGACGATGGCAGCGTGGTGATGAAGGCCCGGCGCCTGCACATCCGGGCGCGTGGCAGCAATCAGCGGGGTTACCTGGAAGCCGTCCGCTCACACGACCTGTGCTTTGGCATCGGGCCGGCGGGTACAGGCAAGACCTACCTCGCGGTAGCGAGTGCGGTGGCGGCCCTGGAGGAGGAGCGGGTGCGCAGGATCGTGCTGGTTCGGCCGGCTGTTGAGGCCGGCGAGCGGCTCGGCTTCCTGCCCGGGGATATGTCCCAGAAGGTCGATCCGTACCTTCGGCCAATGTACGACGCGCTCTATGAAATGGTGGGCCCCGACCGGGTAGCACGGCTGATTGAACGCAACATCATCGAGGTGGCGCCATTGGCCTTCATGCGCGGGCGTTCCTTGAACGAGAGCTTCGTGATCCTGGATGAGGCACAGAACACCACGATCGAGCAGATGAAGATGTTTTTGACGCGCCTGGGGTTCGGATCCCGGGCCGTGGTGACTGGCGACGTCACGCAGATCGATCTGCCGAAACACCAGACCTCGGGCCTCAAACATGCCGCGCAGGTCCTCGCCGGCGTAGAGGGCGTGACTTTTACCTGGTTCACGGCGGGAGACGTGGTTCGTCACGTGCTCGTCCAGCGCATTGTGGACGCGTACGAGCGCTTCGAGGCGGCCGTCCCGAAGGCCGATGGCGGCCAATAGGTTACCGGCCCTCGAGCTGGATATTCAGCTCGCCGCTGACGTGCCGGCATTACCCGCCGGTGCCGATTTTTCCACCTGGATCAGGGCCTCCTTGAACGGCGCCGCCGGAGACCGCGGGGAGTTGGCGGTTGATGGGGCCATCAGTCTTCGGCTGGTGGCTCTGGAGGAAGGTGCCAGCCTCAATGCGACCTGGCGGCATAAGCCGGAGGCGACCAACGTCCTCGCTTTTCCGGGGCCACGTCCGGGAGTGGCCCCGCCACCCGGGATGTCCCTCGAGTATGGCGATCTCGTGATCTGCCTCCCGGTGGTGCTCCGCGAAGCGGCGGAGCAAGGGAAGGCCCCTGTGATCCACCTGGCGCACCTGGTTGTCCACGGGACCCTGCATCTGCTGGGTTATACGCACGACGACGAGGCTGATGCCGCGCGGATGGAGGCCCTGGAGACCCGGGTTCTGGCCGGTCTCGGCATAGCGGACCCTTATGTAATGAAGTAAGGATCTGCGCGGCCGCAAGAGGGGATCCCCGGAACCCGGTAGAATGCTCCCATGACTGACGACGACTCCGACGACCGCTCCGGCGGTACCTGGTACGGGCGACTGCGGCGCGTGCTCAAGGGCGACGCAGCAACCCGCGAAGATCTCCTGGACTGGCTCCGCCAGTCTCACGCCCAGACGGTGCTGGATGCCGACGAACTCGCCATGCTTGAGGGCGTCCTGGCAGTGTCCGAAACCCAGGTCCGCGATGTGATGGTGCCACGGTCCCAGATGGCCGTACTAGAGCGGGATGCCCCGCCGGACAAATTGCTGAAGGCCATCGTGGAAAGTGGCCACTCCCGATTTCCCGTCATCGGTCACGATCGCGAAGAGGTGGTCGGGATCCTCCTCGCAAAAGACGTCCTCCGCCATTTTGTCGCCAGCCCCGGCCAGCCATTTGACATCTCCCGCTACGTCCGGCCTGTCACCTTCATTCCCGAGAGCAAGCGATTGAATGCCCTGCTCAAGGAGTTTCGCGGCAGCCGCAATCACATTGCCATGGTGGTGGACGAGTACGGGGGCATCACCGGGCTTCTGACTATCGAGGATGTGCTTGAGGAAATCGTCGGCGAGATCGACGACGAGCACGACTCCGCCGAGTCCGTGCCAATCCAGCTGCAGGACCCCGGCTGTTACCACGTGCGTGCGCTCACCCGGATCGAGGAGTTCAACGAGTTCTTCGGCGCCAGCCTGGACGACCAGAATTACGACACCGTGGGCGGACTCGTTATGCACGAGCTCGGCCGCCTGCCGCGGAAGGGCGAATCACTGCAGCTCGGCGATTTTCGCTTCCGCGTGCTGCAGGCCGACCGGCGGCGCATTCAAAGCGTAGAGGTGACGCGCGGCTCGTCGGCACCCGCCGATGGCGACGTGGTCGCCGCCTGACCTGTATTACCCGGCGTCCGGAAACCAGCCATTGCTCCGTCGCGTCCTGACCACCCGCGGTCGGCTCATCGCCGCAGCCACCGGGGCCGCGTTGCCGCTCAGTTTCGCACCCTTCGGCCTCTGGTGGCTTGCCCCTGTGTTGCTGGCGGTACTGTTCCTGCTCATCGAGGGGGCATCCGGACGGGAGCGCAGCTTGCGCGGCTTCTGGTTCGGTTTTGGCGCGTTTACGACCGGGACCTACTGGCTCTACATCAGCATCCACGATGTCGGCGGAGTCGCCCCGCCGATCGCTGTGGCGTTGTGCGGGGCGCTGATTGTCCTGATGGCCTTGTACGTGGGCGCGTGGGGTCTTCTGACCGGATTGTCGGCGGTTCGCGATCCGGCGTGGCAATTGCTGGCGCTGATGCCGGCGTTGTGGGTCGGGGTGGAATGGGTGCGGAGCTGGCTGTTCAGCGGATTTCCGTGGTTGAGCCTCGGTTACGGTCAGATCGACGGCCCGCTGGCGGCGTGGGCGCCGGTGGTTGGCGTACACGGGGTTTCCCTTCTGGTGGCCATGCTTGCTGGCGCGCTGGCCATTCAGCTGATCGGCCCGAACCGGGCGCGAATCGCCGGGCTCGGCATAGTTGCTCTCGTAGCAGCGTCAACAGCGTTGTTGACCGGCCGCGAGTGGACGGCACCTTTCGGCGAACCGCTGAATGTGGCGCTGGTCCAGGGCGGTATCGCCCAGGACCGGAAGTGGCTGCTTGAGGAACTGGAGAAAACCAAAGCGCTTTTCAGTGAACTCACGGTCAGCCTTGACCAGGCCGACCTCATCATCTGGCCGGAGGCGGCCATTCCTGCGCTAGCCCACGAAGAGGAAGATTTTCTGCGCGGCATGCGTGAACTCATGAAGGCCCGGCAGCAGAACCTGATCCTCGGCATTCTGACCTTCGACTTTGGTACTGGAGAGTTCCGCAATTCGCTTCTGACCGTGGGGGAGGGCACGGGCGTGTTCCACAAGCGCCACCTCGTGCCATTTGGTGAATACTTTCCGGTCCCTGAATTCATCCGCGACGTATTGCGCCTGATGAATCTCCCCTACACCGATATCACGCCCGGCCTGGACGGCCAGCGACCGCTCATGGTGCGCGGGGTCGCGCTGGCGCCGAGCATTTGCTTCGAGGACGCCTTTGGCGATGAGCTCAGGGACTTCCTGCCGGAAGCCGGTCTCCTGGTGAATGTCAGTAATGACGGCTGGTTCGGGAATTCGATCGCCCCGCACCAGCACCTGCAGATGGCGCGTTACCGGGCGCTGGAGACCGGCCGGTTCATGCTGCGAACTACGAACACGGGAATTACTGCGGTCATCGACCCGCAGGGCAGGATCGTCCGGCAGGGAGAGCAGTTCCAGGCCGTTGTGGTCTCCGCGCGGGTCCAGCCGCGGCAGGGGGCTACGCCGTGGGTGCGATTCGGGAACTGGCCGGTACTGTCGGCGTGTGTCTTGCTACTGGCCGCGGCGCTCGGCTGGTCCTCGGGATTGCCCGGGCGCAATCCGGTTCGCCGCCAGCAACAGCCAGGGTAAGTTCCGGTGGAGCGGGCGTTGTATCCTTGCGCCCCTGTTCCAGTTGCCCGTAGTCAGCCTGCCCCGTGAGCGAACATTCCCACAGCCCCGCCGAGTACAACCCGCAGGCCGTTGAAGCCGAAGCGCAGCGCTGGTGGACCGACCACGACAGCTTCCGGGCGGTGGAAGATCCGGCCCGTGACAAGTTCTACTGCCTGTCCATGTTTCCGTACCCCAGCGGGCGGCTGCACATGGGCCATGTGCGCAACTACACCATTGGTGACGTGATAGCCCGCCACCAGCGCATGCTTGGCCGCAACGTACTGCAGCCCATGGGCTGGGATGCGTTCGGTTTGCCGGCAGAGAACGCCGCAATGGCCAAGGGCGTGGCCCCAGCCGCGTGGACCCGGGACAACATCGCCTACATGCGGGGGCAGCTGCAGTCCCTGGGGTTTGGCATCGACTGGAGTCGTGAGCTCGCCACCTGCCAGCCGGAATATTACCGCTGGAACCAGTGGTTGTTCCTTCGGCTGCTGGAGAAGGGCCTTGTCTACCAGACCACCGGTACCGTCAACTGGGATCCACTGGACCAGACGGTTCTGGCCAACGAGCAGGTCATAGACGGCCGGGGCTGGCGTACCGGGGCGGTGATCGAGAAGCGCGAGATCCCGATGTACTACCTGCGGATCACGGCGTATGCCGATGAACTGCTGGAGGCACTCGATACCCTCGCCGACTGGCCAGAACGCGTGCGCCTGATGCAGGCCAACTGGATTGGACGCAGCGAGGGTGTTGAGATCGCTTTTCCGTTCGACACCTCGGCGCGAGAAGCCATGGGGGCCGATGGAGCCCTCAAAGTCTTTACCACCCGGGCGGACACGTTGCTCGGCGCCACCTACTGCGCGGTCGCCGCTGAACACCCGCTGGCGACCGCCGCCGCCCGATCGAATCCGCCACTCGCAGCCTTCGTCGAGGAGTGCAAGCGGGGCAGCGTGATGGAAGCCGACATCGCTACCGCTGAGAAGCGCGGCATGGCCACCGGAGTTCATGTCACCCACCCGCTGTCCGGAGCCCGCCTGGAAGTCTGGGTGGCCAACTACGTGCTGATGGGCTACGGCGAGGGCGCCGTAATGGCCGTGCCGGCCCACGATGAGCGGGACTTCGAATTTGCCACGAAGTACCAGCTCCCGATTCATTGCGTAATCCGGTCGAGCACCGGCGCGTACGCGGACACAACCGCACCCTGGCAGGCGGCCTATGCGGAACACGGAATCACGGCAAATTCCGGGGCGTTCGACGGGCTTTCCTTTCAGTCCGCCGTCGATGCCATCGCTGCTGCGCTCGAGAGCAAGGGCCTCGGCCGCAAGCGCGTGCAATTCCGGCTCCGCGACTGGGGAATCTCCCGTCAGCGCTACTGGGGCACACCGATACCGATCATTCACTGCGAATCCTGCGGTGCCGTACCGGTGCCGGACGAGCAGCTGCCGGTCGTCCTCCCCGAGGACTGCATACCGGATGGCAGCGGCAATCCGCTGCGCAAGCGCGAGGATTTCCTGCGGTGCCGGTGTCCTGCGTGCGGGAAGCCGGCCCGGCGCGAGACGGACACCATGGACACCTTCGTGGATTCGTCCTGGTACTTCCTGCGTTTTTCCTGTGCCGACAGTGAACGGGCCATGGTCGACGAGCGCGTCCGGTACTGGCTGCCCGTGGACCAGTACATTGGCGGCATCGAGCACGCGATCCTCCACCTGCTGTACTCGCGTTTCTGGACGCGGGTGATGCGCGATCTCGGTCTGGTGGGTCTCGACGAGCCGTTTGCCAGGCTGCTGACGCAGGGCATGGTGCTGAACGGCATCTACTACCGGAAAACGACGTCGGGCCGCATCATGTATTACAACCCGACCGAAATCGACGAGCGCGAGGACGGCCATGGGGGCACGATAGCCGTGCTGCGGGCCGACGGTCAGCCCGTCGAGTCGGGTGGCATGGGCACCATGTCCAAGTCGAAGAACAACGGCGTCGATCCGCAAATACTGGTGGATACGCTCGGCGCAGACACGGCCAGGCTGTTCACCATGTTCACGGCGCCACCCGAACAGACTCTGGAATGGTCGGACGAGGGAGTGCAGGGCGCGTCCCGCTTCTTGAAGCGCATCTGGAAAGCCGTGCACACGCATGTGGCTGGTGGCGCGGCCGGTCCGGTGGCGCCGGAAGGCCTCAACGAGGGTCAGAAGGCCCTGCGCCGGCAGGTGCACCAGACACTGGTCAAGGTTTCCGACGATCTCGGTCGCCGGCACACGTTCAATACGGCGATTGCCGCGGTCATGGAGTTACTGAACGCGCTGAATCGTGCTCCAGCCGCGACGCCGGCTGACCGCAGCGTTGGCCAGGAAGCCCTGGAACTGATGGTGCTCATGTTATCGCCAATAGTGCCGCACATCTGTCACCGCCTCTGGCACGTACTCGGTCACGCAGGCGCTATCGTCGATGAGTCCTGGCCGCGGCCCGACGCTTCCGCCCTCAAGGCGGAAACCCGGGAAATCGTGGTGCAGGTCAACGGGAAGGTGCGCGGGCGGGTAACCGTGGCCGCCGACGCGCCTGAGGCCGAGGTGCGAGCGGCCGCGCTGGCCGACGGCAATGTCCAGCGCTTTGTCGGCGACCAGGCGGTTCGCAAGGTCATTGTCGTGCCGGGGAAACTTGTCAATGTGGTGGTCTGAACGGGGACTTCGTTGCCTTGGGGTAGTCCTGCTGCTGTCGCTGGCCGGATGCGGGTTCCGGTTCCGGGGCACGCCCGAGTTCCCGCCGCAGATGGCGGTCATTCACATCGACACTGGCGACCGCTATAGCCCCTTCTACCGGGAACTCGTTACCGTGTTACGACGGAGCGAAATCAGGCTGACGGAAAACCCGGTCGAGGCGCGTACGATCATCAAGATACTGACCGATGAAACCGGCCGGCGCCTTTTGTCCGTCACGGCCCGCAATGTGCCGGCTGAGTTCGAGGTGTACTACCGGATCCGCTTTACGGTAGTCGTCGACGGTGTTGAGGCGGTACCAGTGGAACAACTCGCCCTTACTCGGGATTTTGCCTTTGATGAGACCCAGGTACTCGGCAAGTCCAGCGAGGAAGAAAACATCCGTGAGGCCATCGCCGGTGACCTGGTGGGCCTCGTTACGCGCCGGCTCACGTCTGTCGACTAAATCCGGGCCGGCCCGATCCGCGGCCGTCTCCGGTCGCTCGTTGTCGCGCCACGTGCAACGATTGGCGCTGGGCGCGACACTTGGCGTTGTCGCCCTGACGGTGCTCCTGGTCCTGCCGCTGCGCTGGCTGCCACCCCTGACGACGAGCTTCATGCTGCAGAACTGGCTGGCGCAGAAGAGCCTGTCGGCGGAAGTCCGTTACGACTGGGTTCCCCGCGAGCAGATCAGCCGCCGCGCGGCGCTCGCCGTGCTGGCCGCGGAAGATCAGAAATTTTTTCGTCACGCCGGTTTTGATTTTGCCTCCATTCGCAAGGTCTGGAACCGAAACGGACAGGGCCGCCGGGTGCGCGGTGCCTCGACGATCAGCCAGCAGGTGGCAAAAAATCTCTGGCTCTGGCCGCAGCGGAGCTGGTTCCGCAAGGGCCTGGAGGCCTGGCTCACCCTGTGGGTGGAGTGGCTCTGGCCGAAGGAGCGAATCCTGGAGATGTATCTGAATATTGCCCAGTTCGGTCCGCAGGTATTCGGTGTCGAGACGGCGGCCCGGCAGTATTTCCGCAAGCCAGCGGCTGCGTTGAACGAGCCGGAAGCGGCGCTTCTGGCCGCCGTCCTGCCGAACCCGCGGCAGTTCCGCGTGAGCAATCCGTCCCGTTACACAACGCGACGTCAGGTGTGGGTGCAGCGCCACGCCCGTCGCCTGGGGAGTGAATTGCCACCGGCCCGCTGGCAGGGCCAGCAGTGAACCGCTAGGCTGTGGGCAGGATTAGCTCGGGAGAAATTCATGGCACTGGTCGCTGCAGTCATCTTGCTCGCACTCATCGAGTTCATCGTGTTCAGTCTGCTGGTTGGTCGTGCCCGCATTCGCTGTAATGTGCAGGCGCCGGCCATAACGGGGCATCCGATCTTTGAGCGGTACTTTCGGGTGCAGCAGAACACTCTGGAACAGCTGATAGTGTTCGTGCCATCGGTTTGGCTCTTCGGCCTGTACGTGAGCACCCTTTGGGCGGCGGTACTTGGGGTTGTTTTTATTGCCGGCCGGGCGCTGTACCTGACCGGTTACGTCGCGGATCCCAGGAAGCGCTCAGCGGGCTTCGGCCTGTCGTTCCTGCCAAACGTGATCCTGGTGATCGGAGCGCTCGTCGGGGCAATCCTCAGCCTGACCTAGGAGCGCCTGAAGGCGCTCCTACAGCTTCGTCGGGTTGGCCTGGCCCTGGTAGACGATTTCCGGGTCGAAGACTTTTTCAGTTTCTGTGTAGGTCAGTGGCAATGGTCCCGGCGCGCCCTGTGCCTCCGCTCCGATCGGCACCTGCCGGTAGAAGCAGCTCCGGTAGCCGACGTGGCAGCTGGCGCCGCCGCTTAAGTCGACCCGCAGCCAGACGCAATCCTGATCGTCATCAATCAGCAGTTCGCGGATCTTTTGCACAAAACCGCTCGTCGCGCCCTTGTGCCACAGCGCCTGGCGACTGCGGCTGAAGTAATGCGCCTCCCCGGTCTCGATGGTGAGCCTGAGCGCCTCGGCATTCATGTAACCGACCATCAGCAGTTCGCCGCTGCTGAAGTCCGTGGTGACGGCGACGATCAGCCCCCCCGCATCGAATTTGGGGGCCAGTTCGTGGCCTTCTTCCACCTGTTCGATGGTGCGGCGCTGGGCGAAAATGCGGCTGGTATCCATGCGGGCGGTATTATAGCTGCCCCTTTTACCGCTGCTGGCCTATGTCCCTGACGCTCCACAACACCCGCACCCGCCAGAAAGAAGCCTTTGTCCCGGCCGAGGAAGGCCGCGTCACGATGTACGTCTGCGGACCGACCGTGTACAACTTTCCGCACATCGGCAACGCCCGGCCGGCCGTGATCTTCGACGTGCTGGCCCGGTTGCTGCGCAGCCGTTACGAGCTCACCTACGCCCGCAACATCACCGACATCGACGACAAGATCAACAAGGCGGCGGCCCAGCAGGGCGTGCCTATCAGCGAAATCGCGGCCCGGTTCACGGCCGTCTACCGGGAAGACATGGCCGCCCTGGGCGTCCGGCCTCCGGATCTCGAGCCGTTTGCCACGGACCATCTGCCGGCCATCATCGCGATGATTGCCACGCTGATCGACAGCGGCCACGCCTACGCTGCTGACGGGCACGTGTTGTTCCGCGTTCGTTCGTTCGCCGACTACGGAGCACTGTCGCGTCGCGACCGCCGGGAGCTTCTGGCGGGTGCTCGTGTCGAGGTGGCGCCCTACAAGGAGGATGCCGGCGACTTTGTGCTGTGGAAGCCGTCCACACCGGAGTTGCCAGGTTGGGAGAGTGCCTGGGGCCGGGGCCGCCCCGGCTGGCATATCGAATGTTCCGCGATGGTCGCGCAGCACCTGGGGCGCACTATCGACATTCACGGTGGCGGCAACGACCTGATATTCCCCCATCACGAGAACGAGGTGGCCCAGAGCACCTGTGCCCACGGCGGTGAACTGTTCGTACGCTACTGGCTGCACAACGGGTTTGTGAACGTGGATCACACCAAGATGTCGAAGTCGCTGGGCAACGTCCTTCTGGTGCGTGATCTGCTGAAGGAGGCGCCCGGGGAGGTCATCCGGCTGGCGCTATTGTCGGCGCACTACCGTCAGCCGCTCGACTGGACCAGCGACGTGCTGCCCGAAGCAAAGCGCAAGCTCGACCGGCTTTATGGCGCGCTCCACGAAGCGGGCTATCAGGCAGAGACTCCTCAGGTTGTCGCCAGTGGGGAGGCCGATCCTGAGTTTGTCGCCGCCCTCGACGACGATCTCAACACCCCGAAGGCGCTCGCCGTGCTCTTTGACCTGGCCCGCAACATCAATCGCTCGGAGGCGCCCGCGCAGCGCTCGGCCCTGGCGGCCCGTCTGCGGGCTAGCGGCCACCTGCTTGGCCTGCTAGGCGCTGACCCGGATGCGTGGCTCCAGGCCAGCAAGACTGACGGCCTGTCTGCCGAGGCCGTCGAGGCCCTGCTTGCCGAGCGCCTGGCGGCGCGAAAGAGCCGGGACTTTCAGGCCGCGGATCGCATCCGGGACGAACTGGTGGCTGCAGGCATCGTGATCCTGGACGGACCGGAAGGCACGCGCTGGCGTCGCGCGGCGGGCCTGGCGAAGATCGTCGCGCCCTGAACGCCAGCGGCAGCAGACCTACAGTTATCCTGCCGAAGCGGGGCGTGTGACATCTGATTTTGAGATCATGCTATATAACGCTGCGACGCCATCTCGTGGCGGATCGAGTTCCACACATGAGATCAGGGAGATTAGAGCATGCGCGAACTTACTCTTCGGCTTGTACCCTTCGTCACCCCAATCATTGCGGGGTTCGTGATAATCGGGGCAATTCCAGCGGCTTATAGCCAGGAAGCCGCCCCTGCCGCGGGCCCGATTTCAGTCAGTGAGCTTGCTCCCGGCGTGACCGCCGAGGTTCTTGCCGCTGCCCCGTCCACCGTTTCGCCAGGCCAGACCGTCTATGTCGCCCGTTTCGTTTTCCAACGAGGCGCCGAAATTTTCCCCCATAGCCACCCGGGGACGACGGTGCTGGGCGTTGCCTCCGGCTCCTTTGGATGGACACTCAAAGCAGGCAAGGCCCATGTCATTCGCGGCGCGGGCGCAGGCGCTACTGGCCCGGTCGAAGATCTGACCAAGCCGGGCACAGACGTGATCCTGAAAGCGGGAGACGCCATTTATTACGAGTCGGACGTGGTCCACACCGCGCGTGGTGCCGGCGACACGGAGGCGGTGATCTTAGGTTCGCTGGTGCTGAAGGCAGGGGCCCCACTGCTGATGCCAGCGGACATGAAGATGGAAGCGCCGGCGCCCTAGCAGCAGGTTCGCAATCAGGGACTGCGTTCGCCTGTATTCCCGGAGCGGC